>JBBIPJ010000083.1:0-3889 GCA_037442905.1 archaeon | reverse complement strand
CTCTAGCCTTAATTTACTTCAACTGCGAGCTGCTAGCTACAAGCTGCAAGCAAAAAAATAAGGACTTAATACACAAGCCGCTATTTAGAACAATATTTAAATACTTTGAAATGCACATTCATAGACGATGAAAGAGCAAAAATACTCCTTCATAGTTGTAATAACAATTTTTTTCATACTTTTAGCCAGCACATTTGCAGTAAATGCAGGAATCGGGCAAACAGCTGGGGAATTAATTTTTGGGGAAGTCCCTCGCGGAGGGCAGAAAACCCTTTCATTCCAAGTTATAAACACACAGCCAGTTCCAATGCCTGTTGCTGCTGAAATTGTTGGAAATCTTTCAACAATTGCAACTGTTGAACCGCGGGAAACAATAATCCCAACAGGTGAAGGCGTTCCAATTTATGTTACTGTTTTCATGCCAAAAGATGCAGAAGAAGGTATTATTTACGATGGCTCGGTAGTTGTTAAATCTGATTATTCTTCTCCAGGAACAGGTGGAATTGGTGTGAGCCTTGTTGTTGGAATAAGAAAGATGGCAAGCGCGGTTGCAGCAGAGGAAATAAAACCCACTCCGCCTCCATTTCCACTTATAATTGTTGTTGCACTGTTGATTGTTGTAATGTTATTGGTAGTTTCGGTTGGTATATTTAAGAGAAAGAGATAAAAATGAAACTTGAAAGAATACACTTTGCAATGATAATTGCAGTAATTGTATTACTAGTTGCAGCTGTTGCAATAATTGGGCCGAAAGCTCCAACAGGGCTTGCAGGAATCCAGTCAAGTGCTAAATTAAGGCTGAATGTAAGTGTACCCGAAGGTGTATGTATTTTGAACATTAATTTAACAAATACAGGAAGCCCGAACTCAACACGATATGCAATTGCTGGAAGAACAAGCATAGCTCCTGGGGAAACCACAGATGAGCTCACATTCAATATAACAAATGCGGGAAACACAAGGCATAATGTAACTCTTAATGCAAGCTTCTGGGAAGGGCCGAATGGAAGCAACTCAATAAGTACTTGCAACCAAACTAAATGGCACAATACAAGCTTTGAATGGAGCACTGGAGGCGATCCATGCGGCGGAAACGGGTATTTAACAAGCGGTATCCTCTGGGGCAGGCAATATGAAAACAGTTCAAACATATCATACTGGAGAGTAAGAGTCCCATCAGCTCCAGGTCCACAGGCAGGAGAGCACAGGCAAAATATAACTTTCTTAAGCGTGGAGTGCCAGGCATAAAATGGAATCAAAAACACTAACAACAATCCTTGCATTATTGCTTGTAGTTGTGGCTATATTCACTTTCATCAGATTTACGCAACAGTATGGATTGACAGGCGCGGCAGTAGCCCAGACAAACCTTACTGTTAATGCAACCTGTGGTATAGCCTTAAATGTCACAGACTATCCAGGACTTGCATTCCCAACATTAAATCCAAACACAACACATAATGCGAATAACATATCAGTAAACTTTTCAAACACAGGGAACTTTCAGCAAAATGTTTCAATAAATGCAAGCCGCTTCTTTGCAAATGCAACTGGAAGCGAGTCATTTTTGCAGTGCAACCAGACAAGATACCAGAACTGGAGCTCCTCCCTATTGGACTGGGAATCAATAGGAGCAAGTGGGCAGGGAATTTGCCAAGGCAGCACTCTTGCAACAATAAACAGAGTGCAGGAAAACCAGAGTTTTGTTGGAGCAGGCGGAGGAAGCAGGGCAGACAACAACACAACATTCAAGATAAACATTCCTGCAGGAACTCCTGCTGGAAGCCCATACCACCAGAACATAACTTATTATGCTGAGTGCTAATTTTTTTTGAAATTTGTTAAGGGGCTGCGATTCTTGTTTATCGCATTTCCGCATAATCGCAAGCGGCATACAATTTGTGCGACCGCAAGCGGCATTTATAGACATGCGATCCGCATCACCGCACACCTTAATTTACTTCAATATGTTTATATAAGGCAGACTTTCTTAATGAATTTTTATTTAAATGAACAGGCATGGGGCGCAACAAAGAAAATATGACTTCTTTTTAATTGCACTTTTGCTACTCAGCCTTGCAGTTTTTATTGCAGAGCTTTATTTTGTTTCGAACTCAAATATGCTTGGATCTCGCGCTGCTGAGTACGGGGCGCTTGCAGATAATCTTTTGAAAGGAAAAGGTTTTGTTCTTGATTATATTGATCAATATTATATAAAATTTGATTCAATTCCGCATCCTCTGGAATGGGATTACCCAATGATGGGAATTTTAATTGCGCCCTTTATTTTTTTATTTGGAAAAACAGCGCTTGCTGTAAAACTTCCAACTATGATAATTGGGACAATACTCCTCCCAATTTTAACTTATTATCTTGGAAAAGAATTTTTTGGCAAAAAAATCGCTTTTCTTTCTGCTGTTTCTGTGTTATTTTATTCCCGCGCGCTTGAGCTCACTTACGCAGGGCAGCGCGACACTGCATTTGCATTTTTTGCATTGTGCGGAGTGTACTTTTTTTACAAAGCCCTGCAAAACAGAAAAATGAAACATTTTTACCTAATGGGATTTTTTTTGGGGATTTCCTATCTTATCAGGGGCACAGCTCTGCTCATCCTTCCGGCATTGCTAATTGCTTATTACTTAATAAAAAAGAGGATTGACTTAAGATTTATAAACGGAATTCTTTTTGCTGTTTTGGTTATGTCTCCTTGGCTAATCAGGAATTATTTTGTTTTTGGCGATCCTTTGTTTACAGCAAACAAATACGCGCAGTGGATAGCCGCGTGGTTTACTGACTATGAATTTTTTGGGTACGAAGTTTACTGGTACAAGTTAAAGCCTTCTTTTGCATGGCTGATGTCCCTGCCTATTGAGGGCGGGGCGCAATCATTTGGCGTGATTAAAGTGCTGAACAATTTTGCGGCGCAGATGGAGGAGCTTTTGGTGCTTACACTGACAACTTTTGTTGGATTGCTCGCGATTCTCAAGGAAAAATTGGAAAAAAAATTTTTAATTTTTGCAGCGCTCATAATAATAATTCCGCTTGCTGTTGACAGATTCATCAGCAATGTCCTGAACATAGCAACAATATATGCGCCATTCCCGCTTTTTCCATATTTAATGGTAGTAATTTTTGCAAACTTAAAATCTGCAAAAGAAAATGAGAAAATCAGGGTTTTTGCGCTTATATGGCTGGCTTTTGCGCTTTTCCACGGGGTTTTTGTAATTCAAGGTGGATTGAGATTTTTGCTTATTTTAGTTCCCTTCCTCTTTATCTTATCATGGAAAGGCGCGGAAAAGGCATTAGAGCTTGCGCAGGGAAAAGTTAAAGCTATTTCAAAAATTCCGATTGAAAAAATGTTATTGCTTGTGCTGGTAATTTTTATTTTAGTTAATACAGCTTTAATTTACAAATCAGCATTAAAAAAAGAGCCTGAAGGCATTCTTCCGGACTTAATAAACAGGGCAACTGAAAAGGACGCGGTTATAATGGCTTGCAATGTCCAGCCGCTGGCTTTTTACACAGGCAGAAAATTTGTTGAAGTTCCGGGAGATAATATAATAAGATTTGCAGAAGTGATAGATACTTACAATGTGAGCTATGTAACATTCTCAGGCTGCGGAATCAGGGCTGTTTATCCGCAGGTGGCAAATATTTTTTTCAGACAGACAACTGTTCCAAATGAGGGCAAGAATTTTCTTTACAAAATTAAACTGGAAATAAGCGGGAAAAATGAGGATTTGGCTATCAGCTTAAATCCGCTTTTGGTTGCAGGAATTGACAAGGATGGAAAAAAGTTCTGGACAACTGGACACCTGAGAAATTAAATATTTAAACAAGTTAGTTTATGAAAGTAATTAGAATGAAATCTTCGCATGCGTTTTTGCTC
>JBBIPJ010000082.1:0-3907 GCA_037442905.1 archaeon | reverse complement strand
GTAAAAGAACTTGATTATTACTTGGACATTTCAAAAGAGTTAGAGTGCTTAGACTTAGAGGAGTATGAAAGGAAAAAAGCACTGATAAACTTAATTTCAAAAATGTTGGCCCGCCTCATTCAGTCCTTATTTTAAAAGACCCTTGCCACGAGCCACTAGCCACAAGCTACTAGCCAATTATTATCCATATAGTAAATAATTCGGTTTTAGTTAAAATCGGCTGCAAAATCCTCTGTTTCTGAAAAGGCGAAAGAAAAAGGTTTAAATACTCTTGGGAGTTAGTTTTATTTTGCCATGGTAGAAATCGAACTCGCACACCCGTTATGGGTAAGCACCTTTGTGTTAGTCGGGCTCGTGCTACTAAAGTACAGCGGCTTCTCTGATAGGATTAGAAGAGGCCTTGGCTTTGCTGTGGCAGCAGTTGTCTTCTGGTGGTTAACTGCAGCAACAAGCATTGGCTTCTGGGGCCGCCCAGAGCTAGTGTCAGCAGCAAGCGCACTTGGAGTTATCTGGCAAGTAATTGCATGGATTCTACTCCTTGTTGGAGCATTTTTAGTAGCAAGCGACTTGGCAAAGGCAAGATAAACTTAGAGAACAAAATTTTTTTTCCGCTTTTTTTCTTTTTTGCGAAAACATAGCCAACGCTATAGTTGGTTTGTGGTTTGTAGTATGTAGTTAGTGGTTTGTGGCAAAGTAAACTCGAGGAAGGGTGAGGAGTTAAAAAAGTTTATATATTCTAAAAGCGCGCTTTTTGTTATGCAAGATTATAAAAATTTAAATGTGTTTAAAGAAGCAAAGCAGCTAGCAGTAGATATCTACAAATTAACCAGATTTTATCCACAGGAAGAGGTTTTTGGAATGGTACAACAACTACGAAGGGCCGTTGTATCTATAGGGGCTAATATAGCAGAAGGGAGCGGTGGGAAAAAAATTACCTCAGCAAGGGGGAGTACCAGTCATATTATAACAGAATTGAAACCCTCGGCCGGCGCCTTAATTCACTTATGCAAAAAATCTCTCTAAAAACCACAAACTACTAACCACGAACCACTAACCACAAACTATCCCTCAACCTGATTTCTCCACTTCTCTGAATTGCAGCGCGGGCATGAAACATAGTGCGCAAAGGTCATGTAATTGCAGTCCTGGCAGACTCTTAATACTGGCTTTGAGCGGATTGCAATTCCAACTCCGCCATATGATTCAACCATGCTCTCCCTCCGGTGGCAGATTAGTTTGTTGTGTATTTAAATATTACTAAGGGTTTAAAGAAGGTATGAAAGAATCCTTTAAGAGTGGCAAATATGACTTATTTTTAATTACGCTTTTGCTCCTGAGCATTGCAGTTTTTATCGCCCAGGTTTACTATGTCTCAAAAATTTGGTATGTTGGCTATCTGGACTTACAACACTTCGCGAATGCAGCTGAGAATCTCATAAAAGGCAGGGGGTTTGCGCTTGATTACATAAACCAGTATTTTATAAAATTAAATTCAATATCGCACCCAGAGGAATGGGATTCACAGGCGCCTCAATTTTAATCGCGCCTTTTATTGCATTATTCGGAAAAACTGCCTTTACAGTTAAGCTGCCGAATATGCTCATTTACACAATTCTTTTTCCAACTCTTGTTTATTTTTTTGGAAAAGAGTTTTTTGACAGAAAAATCGCTTTCCTCTCTGCAGTTTCAATGCTTTTTTATCCGCAAACATTTCATTTGAGTTTCGGCGGAGAACGCGATCCAATGTTTGCGTTTTTTCTTTTGCTCGGGATTTACTTTTTTTACAAAGGACTGAAAAGTCCAAAGTACTTCTACTTAATGGGGTTTGCAATTGGGTTTTCATTTTTGATAAGACAGCTAAGCCTGATAATTTTTCCGCTGCTGATTTTAATATATTATTTAATTGAAAAGAAATTTTCCAAAGAGTTTTTATTTGGGCTTGCACTAGGCGGAGTGATTATTTCCCCTTGGCTTATAAGGAATTACTTAATTTTTGGCGACCCCTTGTTTACAGTAAACAAATACATAGCATGGATTGAAAAATATCTTGCTTATTATGAGCCAGGCGCATTTGCAATTTACTGGGGCGGAACTGTAAAAGATTTGCCATCTCAATTCTGGGTTTTGCAGAGCGCTGCTGGAAGATATTTTTACTTTGTTAAATCTTTCAATTCATTCACGGCAGAATTTTTAACATTCTTTTTCCTTAACATACTCGCATTTGCAAGCCTTGCCCTGACAACTTTAAAAAATTTGGGCAGAAGAATTAAATTGTGGATAATATTTTTAATAGCTCTTGCCTTTATACTGGACGCTCCTCTTTTTCCAGAATTTGCAAAATTAGCTATATTGAGAATTGGATATGATGCAGGAAGCGCTGCAATAATTGTTTTGCGCGCATTTCCATACATAGGAATGCTTCTTACTTCAATTTTTATTTTTGCCCGAGAAACAAAGGAAAAAACAATTTTTGTTTTGCTCTGGGCAACATTTTCTATCTTTTTTGCGCTTTACTGGAGCCCTGAAACAAGATTTTTCCTTGCAATAATCCCGCTTTTGCTCCTGTTTTCTTGGAAGGCTGTAATTTTAATTCTGGAAAAAATTAAAATCGCGCCGCTCACTAACAAAATACTTGCATTAATTCTGATATTTTTTATCCTGGGAAGCCTCCCCATTACTTTTGGAAAATTCTATGACAAAAATGAAGGCTTTCCTTACAGGGATGATGAATCAGCTCAGTTAACGCTTTTCATGTCCTTGAAGATAAAAAACATAACAAAAGAAAATGATGTAATTATGGCGTGCGGCTCAGGGGCTTTTAATTTTTACACAGGAAGAAAATTTGTTGAAACTCCAAGCGATAATTTGCAAAATACCCTTGGAATTGTAAAAATTTACAATGTTAGCTATATAACTTTCATGGGCTGCCAGACAAGGTTTGTCAATGAGGAGTTTCTGAGAATAATAACCAATAGCTATCCGCCTCCCTCTGGATATGAATTTAATCTGTATGAGATAAGGGCAAAAGAAGCAGGAGAGAAAGTTGAGATTGAAGTTATAGCGCATTAAAAACTTTGCCCTGCAAATTTTCTTCTAAGGCGAAGCATAAAGTCCCTGTACTTTGATTTTTTTCTAAGCCTTTTAATAATTTCAGCATCATCCCCGGGCTCTACACCAAGCAAAAGAACGCGCGCAGGGATTAATAACGCGTTCTCTATTCTCACATTCTCTTTTTCCTCTTTCCTTGGTAGAGAGGGCAACACATCTATTGGCGCAATATTAAAGCCAGGACCAAAAACAAGCTCAAAAAAATAAAAAGCCCGCTTCATATGGAAACGAGAAGTAACTAAGAGTAAATTTCCCCACCCATTTGCTTTGCATATCCTCTTGGAGTGCAGCGCATTTCCAAGTGTTTCAAGGGATTCGCTTTCTGTATAAATTTTCTCTGCGGGAACACCCAGAGAAACCGCATAATTTTTCATCGCATCTGCCAGTGAAAAACTTAGCCTCCTCTGCATGAAACCGCCGCACATTAAAAGATTTTTTGCCCTTCCCTCCCTGAACAATATAACCCCCTTGTCTACCCTACATTTAGAATCATTACTTAATTCGCCATTTGGCAAAAGCCCGCTGCCGAGTATAATTGCAACATCTGCTACGCTCATCTTAAAAGTATTTAAGTTTAGCCGCGCTTTTATCTTTTATGCAAAGCAAAATCAAGGCTGGCATTTACAGAAGCAGAAGTACAGGCCACTTCGCGAGCAAAAATTTCAATGAGAGCGAATGTGGCCTCATAAGCGCCAGCCGATTATACCTTAGATTAGCGGAGGTCGGCTGATGGGGTTTAAAATAAAGTACATTTTCAAGGCTGACAAAAATAAAAGAAGAAACAAGAGGGGTTCTAGCA
>JBBIPJ010000081.1:0-3911 GCA_037442905.1 archaeon | reverse complement strand
ATTCATAGAGAAGCACCAGCCAGCAATCGCATTCTGCGGGCACCTGCACGAGAACTCTGGAGTTTTTGACAAGATTAAAAACACGCTTGTTGTGAATCCAGGGGCAAACGGAATGGTTTTTGAGGTTTAGGTTAGTCCATCTATAAGCTTTACTATTTGTAAGTAGTCTAAAAGAAAAGACTTTTAAAGCACAAAACATTTGGCAAAACAACAAAATGGCAAAAGAGCTGGAATTTGCAATAGACTGCAAAAAATCAACACCATTAGTTGTGTATAAAAATATAACGAGCAAATGTATGCCACACGAATGCAAACAAAGGACTAACATTTGCGCTTATATGTCTGTGATTGGAGATATACTGAACTCATGCGATAGTTCAAAAGAAAATAGCAAGGCAAAATGCTATGTATTCCAAAATATGAGAATAGATATTTATTTTTTGAGCACTGGAGATACAATCCTTATAAAAGAATATAGGCAAATGGGAGAAAAACAGAAAATAAATATTGTTATTAACGGCCCTTATGAAAATCTAATAAAAGACAAAATACTAGACTTTTTTGAGAAATACTACATTTTAAATACATATGTGGAAAAAAACATAGAGGCTTTGGCTTTGGAGCGATAGAATATGAAAATCCTAGCAGCAGGGGATATTCACGGGGATATTTCCCATGCGAAGAAACTCGCAGAGCAGGCAGAGAAAGAAGGGGTTGACTTAGTCATACTCAGCGGAGATTTGACGCTCAGCGAGTCAAGCACTAAGGGATTGCTTGGCCCTTTTGCGCAGAAGGGAAAAAAAGTAGTTCTTATTCCTGGAAACCATGAGTCTCTTGCAACTGCTGACTTTCTCGCAGAAGTTTATGGAGCCTCAAACCTTCATGGCTATTCAATTGCATTCAAAGATGTTGGCTTGTTCGGTTGCGGTTCAGCAAACATAGGAATTTTCCAGCTTCCTGAAAAAGAGGTCTATGGCTTGCTGAAAAAAGGATTCACAAAAATAAAAAGTATGAAAAAGAAAATAATGGTAACTCATGTGCATCCAGAAGGAACGCTCATGGGAAAGCTTGGAATGTTCCCTGGCTCGCAGGCAATCAGGAAGGCAATTGAGCAGTTCAAGCCAGACATCGCAATCTGCTCGCATGTGCACGAGGCAGAGGGAATCGAGGAAACAATAGGAAATACAAGGCTGATAAATGTGGGAAAAAAAGGGAAAATTATTGAGGTTTGATAATATGTTTCAGGGGCACAAATACGATGAAATAAAGAAAAGGAAGGAAGAGATTAATAAATTGCTTGAAGAAATAACACAAGACAAAATAAGAGCAGCGAAAGAGTACCTTCTCGTCCTTCGGAAAATAAGGGAGCTGAAAGACTGCCTGCAGAAATACGGGCAGGTAAGCACGCACAACGCTGTTGAGATTCTGCTAAGGCGCCTTGAAAAAGACGAGGTCAGCACAGAAAGAATAACAGAAGAAATCAAAACAGAGATAGACAAAGTTGTGCAGTGATTTCAGATTTTTTGTAAAATGCCTGTTATGCTCTTTCGTCTGAAAAGTTCCCAAATTGCCCATAAAGTTAAATAAAGGGTTTTTGCAAGGTTATTTGTATCCTAACTAATAAAACGTTCTTGCGTCACTCCATGTCATAGCTATTTGGTGTTGAGAAGAAACAATGACGACCATGGGCCATCTTGGTTCTCCTTTGACTTTTTTAAATGGATATTTTATTGCAACGTCATTTTTTATCAAGTTATACAAAATGTCAAAATCATTATAGAATCTAAATTTTACGGTAAACCACCCATCAGGATCTACGAACGATTCGACAATCTCACCACCATATTCAACAATTTTTTCTTTTGCATAATTTCCTGCTATAGTTGAATCAGGTTGATATTGAAGTGTATAGAGATGACGTTCAACACTACTAGGTTCTTTTATCTGACCATAGGTTGTTTTTATTGTAGACAGATTTACCCAATCTGAATTAACTTGAAGCTTGTAGTTATCTGTAACTCCAGAAAATTTAATATAAACGTTATATTCACCGGTCTCCAAATCCCCTAAGCTTAGGTGCACTTTCGCACATGAATATGTAGTATTATCAAGAATCTCTAAAGCAGATAATTTCAGATAAGTGCCTTTATTGAGGTTTGGATAATCCTCGGCGTACACCATTAAAAATAAAGAATAATTGAATGGTTTAATTCCGTCATAATTTTTAATGCCTTCTGGTTTATATTCTGTTATTGTTATAATGTAATCATTATTTTCTTTATCCAATGTGTAATCAAAATCATTAAAGTAAACTGATGGACGTATCTGGCAAAAGAAATCTGTTTCTTGTAGTCCCGTTTGAATAATAGGTTGGGAGGGTATTACTTTAGTAAAGATGATAAAACTTGCAACTAAAATGACACCAACTATTAACAGGCCAATTAAAATTTTCTTACTCATAATTATCAATTAACAATATTCATTTATAAATCTTCCTTCCAAACGAAAAACTGAGCACTATTTTACTTAATGCCTGTTCAACGCCCCGAATGAAGTGAGAGCGCAGCGTGGCGAGGATTTTGCGAAGCAAAACCGCAGAGTTCCAGAGGTCGCCGAAAAATTTTTGTTGCCGTAGTTTTTTCGTTTCGTCGTGAAGGGTTGTCGCCGTTATAGAATAGATTTAACTATTGTAATTTTATTTTTTTTAACATAAGTGCATTTATTACAACAATTGTTGAACTTGCAGCCATAATTAAAGCTGCATATTCCGGTTTTAATGTAATACCATACGAATACAAAGCACCTGCTGCTATTGGAATGGCTGCTGCATTATAACCTGTTGCCCAAATTAAATTTTGTTTCATTTTACTCATTGTACCTTTACTTAATCTTACTAGTCTGTTTATATCTCTCGGATCGTTTTTTACTAGTACCACCTCTGCGGATTCAACAGCAACATCTGTTCCAGCACCAATAGCAATACCAATATCAGCTTGAGTTAATGCCGGTGCATCGTTAACACCATCACCAACCATTGCCACTTTATAGCCTTGTTCTTGCAATTGTTTTACCTTGCTAGATTTGTCACCAGGCAAAACTTCTGCAAAAAAAGTATCAAGTGTTAATTCTTTTGCAACATATTTGGCAGTTATTTTATTGTCTCCTGTAAGCATGGCTACTTTAATTCTAATATCTTTAAGCGATTTTACAGCTTCATATGACTCTTCCCTGATTATGTCTGAAAGGGCTATCAAACCTTTTATTTCCCTACTTGTTGCTAGGTATACTACTGTTTTGCCCTGTGATGATAACCTCTCTACTTCTTTTTTTGATTTTGAAATATCCAATTTTAAGAAATTCATCAATGCTTCATTACCAATGTAAATGTTCTCTTTTATGATTTTTGCCTTTGCACCCTTTCCAGAAACAGCTTGGAATTTCTCCGCTTTGGGAATCTGAAGTTTTTTCTCTTTAGCTTTTGCAACAATTCCTTTAGCGATAACATGTTCTGAGTTTATCTCTAATGACGCAGCTTTGCTTAGAATGTCATTTTCTTTCCAATTACTTAAAGCGACAATATCAGAAACCCCAAATTGCCCTTTTGTTAGTGTCCCTGTTTTATCAAAAATCACATAATCAAGATTCTTTGCTATTTCCATTGCTTTCATATCTTTAACAAGCACCCCATTTTTTGCGGCTAAAGTTGTAGATATAGCGGTTACAGTGGGAATTGCTAGACCAAGAGCATGTGGGCAGGCTATAACAAACACTGTTATAGTTAAAGTTAAGGCAAAGACAATTCCTGTTGTTGTAAATCCATACCAATAAATAAAAGTGATTATTCCGACAATAATTGCTGTCAGAGTAAGGTAATGCGCGGCTCTGTAAGCCAATTTCTGTGTTTTTGGCTT
>JBBIPJ010000080.1:0-3931 GCA_037442905.1 archaeon | reverse complement strand
AAGTACATTTTCAAGGCTGACAAAAATAAAAGAAGAAACAAGAGGGGTTCTAGCAAGTTCGCAAAGATGAACCCCTCAATAAGCGCCATCTTCGAGCGCAAGCGAGAAGATTCGAGGAAGCTTTGCTTCCGAAGAAGCCGATTATACATCAGCGTTGCGGAGATCGGCTGATGGTAAGTTTTTTATAGCTAATTCTCTGTTTTTCAGTTATGCGCGAATTAATTTTTGGAACAGCCGGAATTCCAATTTCCACAAAAGAATACAATACAATTAATGGGATTTCTAGAGTAAGAGAATTGGGATTAGGTGCAATGGAATTAGAATTTGTACACTCTGTAAATATCAGTGAAAAAACCGCGCCCCATGTTTTTGAACAAGCAAAAAAAGAAAATGTAATTCTAACCTGTCATGGGCAATATTACATAAACTTAAATGCGCATGAAAAGGAAAAATTTGAGGCGAGCAAGAAAAGAGTTTTAAACGCTGCAAAAAGGGCTTTTCAGTGCGGGGCTTGGAGTGTAACCTTTCATCCTGGGTTTTATTTGAAAAAAGAAAAGGCAGAGAGTTATAAAAGAGTTAAATCTGCTTTGGAGGAAATTATACAAAAATTAAAAGATGAGAAAATTAAAATCTGGATTCGCCCTGAAACAACAGGAAAAGGCACGCAGTTTGGAAATTTAGAGGAAATTTTAAGTTTAAGTGCGGAAATTGAAGGGGTTTTGCCATGTATTGATTATGCGCACATGCATGCGCGCAATGGAAAATATAATACTTATGAAGAATTCTGCAAAATTTTACAAATGATTGAAAATAAATTAGGAAAAAAAACTCTTGAGAGCATGCATATACAAATTTCCGGCGTTAATTATAGTGAAAAAGGAGAATTAAATCATTTAATTTTAAAGGAATCAGATTTAAATTACAGAGATATTGTGAGAAGTTGGAAGGATTTTAAGATTAAAGGAGTTATAATTTCCGAGAGCCCGAATATAGAAGGGGATGCGTTGCTTTTGCAAAGATTATATAAGGAATTATGAAGATTATAAGGGCAGCTGGCTTACCGGGCCTATTTGGGCACTTCGCGAGATTATAAATTTTACAGACGAGCGAATGTGCCCAATGTAGTCCGCAGCGCCAGCCGATGCAAAGTTGCAAAAACGTTCATGTCGTCGGCTGCGGGGTCGTGGTCTAACTTGGTATGATGCCTGCCTTGGGCGCAGGAGGTTCCAGGTTCAAAATGCACTCTGCGCATTTCCACAGGGTGCAAGAAAATCCTGGCGACCCCATTTTTATAAAGTGCCCACTAAATCGCATTCCTCTTCTGTTTCTAAAAATCTATTCCATAATTTCATACTTTCCTTATTTGAAATATCTATCAAGTATTGTTTGCTATTCCCTCAGGTCCTCTAGTCTGCACATTATGATTCCATCTCCTGGCTTTGGATAAAAGCAGGTCAATGTTTCTGGAAGTAAATGCTTTGAATCAGTCGTTCTTATAGCAGATTCAAATACATCGGATTTGGTAAGTATTGGTACAAGAATTGCTAACTTGTACCTGCCGCTATTGACAAGTTGCTGCGCTTTGCCTATTTCTTCATCAAATAAAAATTGACTACGATCGTTCATGTCCACAATCTCAGAAATTAGCTCGTCAATCTTCTTTGTATAATCAATAATTGAAGTCTGTGTACTAAGTAAATAGTATTTGGCTTGGCGGCCAAGTATAAATTCAGCAGATAAATAGAGTCCAAAAATTACGTATTTCTGTATACCACCACCCGGAACTTCTCTGAGCCATTGAAAGGATGGTGCGCCAAAGTTTTCAGCACTAATTTTTTCCTCAGGATACTCTACAAAAGTTACCCTAAATGGCTCATCTCTTTGCAATTTTTTTGCACCAGATGGAACTTGTTGCCCTTCTTCATACAGCTTACGCTCTCTCACTTCAATTTCGATGTTTTTTTGAGGGTGCGTTGCTTTCTTTATTATTTCAACATTATTAACTCTATAAAGTCTAGTCTTAAATTGATCCTTAAAACTAAGTAATTTTTTCATTGCCTGACTTATTCTATCATAGCCTGCATTTATGACTCTATGCCAGCTGAGCAATAACAAATCATTATCATCTGTGTTAACAAAAAAAACAGGCGCCCAATGTATGTTCATTTTTATTAAAGCTCCATATCTGTGATGCCCATCAGCAATAACAACATCATTGACAGGGGCCATTGCTTTTTTAACCTTTCTTATTATTTCGGGGTCTGTAATTCTGTATAAAATATGGCGAGCACCCTTAGGAACTAATTTAATTACATTGCCTTCGTTAACAGATCCTTCTTTTGTATATGCTTTTTCGAATCCCGAATCATAAACCTGTTTAAATTCATTTTTATTTTTGTGTTTTTCAAGGGCATAAATTATTTTTGTAGCTTTGCCTCTAAACATTGCCATTATTGGAGTTAAAAAAATACCTGATTCTGAAATGGATTCTACTCTCTCGTTTTCTTTTTCCTCATTAAAGCCTTCGTGCCTTTTCAACTGCTTCAAACTTGAGAGTGCAATAAATCCTCTTAAAACTCTTGGTATTTTTTTCCTAAGCCAGTACATCCTATAGTAGTATGATTTGTAGAACTTGTAATGTATTTCATAATAGTAAATAGCGGGCTCGGCATCCTGCATTGTTGCTTCAGGATTCGGTTTTTGTTTAGAAAAAACTGCTTTAATAACTTCTTTTAGCAAATTAACAGATTTCTCAACATTTAAATTTACAGTAACTCCTCTGAACTCCTTGATTTCAACCATAAAAAATAATGTGTACAAAGCTATTAATAAATCTTTTACTTCAGCTCAATTCTGCACGTATCCTTTGCAGTATAAAAAGAGATTAAAGTCAATGTTCTTTCAACCTCTGGCATATTCCAAATTTTGTCAACAATATATCTCCCAACTTCCTTTTCATTTCTTCCGCGAATTTTCAAAATCATGTCATACTCCCCCGTTACAACATGGGCTTCCTGAACATCTGGTATTTTTGCAACCTCATCTCCGATTCTTTCATAAACTATTTTCCTAGTTTTAGTAGTTCTTGGCATTCTGCGCACAAGGACAATCGCAGTTGTTGGCATCCCAACTTTGTTATAATCAATTGCAACATGATATCCTTTAATAACACCTTCTTTTTCCATTTTTCTTATGCGCTCGTGTATTGTTGTGGCTGGCATTCCGAGTTTTCTTGATAAATCTCTAGAGGATTGCTTTGCATTATCCTGCAGTGCCATTAAAATTGCCTTATCTTTCTTGTCTATTTCCATTCATCCCACCTTCATTCTAAACTTGTACAATTCTACAACTTATATATAAATTTTTGTACAAAATTACAAAGTAGTAAATTAGAGAATTTTTCCAATTGCTTTGCGGATTTCAGACTGTACGACTTTTTTTGGCATGTCAGCACGTATTATTGTGAATTTTTCTTTTCTCGCAAGCGCAAGATAATTCTTTCTAACTTTATATAAAAAGCTTAAAGTTTCAAATTTTTCTTTCCCCCTAGAGCGTTTTAGAGCAACTCTTGGATTTATATCAAGCAGAATTACTAAGTTTGGCTTAAGCGCAAATGAATTCAGGGCGCGCAGCCATTGCTCATTTAATCCCTGCGCCTTTTGATATGCAATTGTTGAATAAAACGAGCGCTCCTGAACAACAATTTTTCCTTTTTTAAAAGCAGGTATAACAACATTGCTCAAATGTTCTGATCTGTCTGCTGTAAAAAGCAGTGCATCTATAAGTGGAAGAGAATCTTTTCTCAAATATTTTCTAAGCAATAATCCAATTGGACCGCGGGAGGGTTCTTTTGTATGAACTGTTGAATATTTTTTTCTTAAAAACTTTACAAGTAGCTTAGCATGGGTTGATTTTCCTGACTTATCAACTC
>JBBIPJ010000079.1:0-3983 GCA_037442905.1 archaeon | reverse complement strand
TAACGCATTACGCACCACCAACCACTAACTACTAACTACAAACTTAATTTATTTCACCTCTTTTAAACCTGCCTTATCTCAGATGCCTCCATATAAGTTTGCCTTAGCATTAACACATCGCCAATTTTCACAGGGCCCTTTACATTTCTCCTCATTACTCTGCCTTTATCCCTGCCATCCAAAAGCTCGCATCTTACTTGTGTAATTTCCCCAGTAGCGCCAGTACGGCGAATTATTTCAATTACCCTTGCTGGCGTTGCTTCCCCACTTGGAGTTTTTTCTGCCATTTTACTCCTTGAAATTTTTTATTGCTTCACAAAGGGTAGCTTCAATTGGTCAAGTGCTTCACCTGATAAGCAACTACCCTTTGTGTTGACGCTTGAGGCTGGAGGCTTGAAGCCCGGACGTCCAGCGTCTAGCTTCCAGCATCTAGCCCTAATTTACTTTTTCTTTTCAGCTTTCGGCTTATGCTCGGCTGCTGGTTTATGCTCAACTGGTTTTGCCTCTGCGTGATGAACTGCCGCGGCTGGCTTTTTTCCAGCTTTCAAGTCCTTTAATTTTGTTGCCAAATCATGCACAATTGCCTTTGCATCCCCGGCCTCAATAATTGCTGCGCTTGCAGTTCCAACTGTTAATCCAGTTACTTTTCCCAATTCCTCCTTGCGCGGCACAAAAACATATGGAATATCTTTTTCATCGCACAAAATAGGCAGGTGAGCAACAACCTCTGCTGGCTGAACATCCTCTGCAATTGCAACTAATAGAGCCTGCTTTCGCTCAACAGCTTTTGTAGTTTCATTTGTCCCTTTTCTTACTTTTCCAGAGTCCTTGGCAATGCTAAAAGCCTGATATGCCTTGTCGATTAAATCCTTTGGAACCTCGAATTTTGCCATGAGTCAATCACCTCTCTTTGCGGTGAAATTTGTGAGGTTAGAAGTTTGAAGTTGGAAGTTCGAAGTTTTTTACTTCAAACCTCATACCTCGAACCTCAAACCTTAATTTACTTCACAGCGTTTGAGATCTGTCATTCTTGCTAAAAAGCAAGTGCCTTTATACTTCGGAACCATGGGTTCCTCGTATCTTCCTAGCGGAAGATAGAGAATAAAGGAGTATATAAAGCTTATTTAATAGTTCTTCTAATTTACACAAATGCTTCGGAAGCAAAGCTTCCTTGCATCTTATCGCTACGCTCAAAGATGGTATTCGTAGAATTCATTTCAGCCTGGATTATTGGATTCATTTCCAATTACGGCTATGCAGGCATTTTTTTTCTTATGCTTATTGAATCTGCAAACATTCCAATGCCCTCTGAAGTGACAATGCCGTTTGCAGGCTACCTTGTTTATCAGGGGCAGTTTAGTTTTCTTGGGATTACGCTTGCGGGCGCGCTTGGAAATTTAGCAGGCTCGATTTTGAATTATTATCTTGGCGCGTTTTTTGGAAGGCCGTTTGTTTTAAAATACGGAAAATACTTTTTAATTCCACGCAAAAAATTTATTCATGCTGAAAATTGGTTTAAAAAATACGGGCACGAGGCTGTTTTTATTGGAAGGCTTTTGCCAGTTGTAAGAACTTTTATTTCCCTGCCTGCAGGGATTGCAGAGATGGACATGAAAAAATTTTTGGTTTACACTTTTATAGGCTCTCTAATATGGAGCGCTTTACTAGCTTATGCAGGAATTTGGCTCGGGCCAAACTGGAATTCTGTACTGGCTTTTTTTGAGAAAATAGAAATTGTGATTGTAATTGCGTTTGTAATTTTTGTAATTTGGTATGCAAAACATTTGAAGGATTAGAGATTTTGCAGAAAATTCAAAAATCCTGCGCCAAAAAACTGGAACAGATACCAATTTACCAAATAAAAAATTACTGTCGTTCCCAAAATTTTTATCAGAGGCACACCCACAAAAATTGCAAGTCCAATTGTTTTAACAATTCTGCCAGCTGTAAAAGCAAGTATGTAAATAATAACAAGATTCGCAAAAATATATCCTGCTCCTTTAAAAGAAATTACTGCCCAGAGAAAAATTGTTGAGAAGAAAAGCTGCGCTGTTTGAATCCAAATTTTCATAATATTTTTTGGATAAAGAAATCAATCGGAGTGCTGATTTTTGCAAGATAAAGCGAAAATGCAGTTGAAACAAGTACAACTAAAAACCCTGGCAAAATTCCAAAAATAAGAGTTATCCCAAAGTGCAGCAAACTCGCGATATCAAGCCCGCCCTCATTCATAACAGAATTTCCGTTTAAACTGATTAGTATTATAAAAAATATTGATATGAGAATTGGTGCGCCGCCGGGAACTTTAAATGTAAGAAATTGTATTGAAATTACGCCAACTAAAACAATTAAAACACTAATTAAAAACAAAATTTGCCATGCTGGCATTTTGAAAATTAATGATTTTATACTACTTTCTGATTCTGCCATGTTTAGTAAGAAGTGTAAAGAGTTTAAAAAGTTATGGAAAAGAAAAAATCGAGAATTGCAAAGCAATTCGGAGAAGTGGCTGATGGAGAGCGCCACAAAATCAAAAGTCTTTTACCTCAACTCTTTTCCTATTTTTATATTTATACAGCTTTCCTTCTTCTTCACCTTCTGTCTGTTTGTGTGAACCGTCACAGAAAGGTTTATTTTTACTTAGCCCACACATACAAATCCATTTGCTTTCTCCACCAACTTTTACTTCCGTTGGCATTTTTTCTTCATGTTTTACAATTCTTGCCATTTTTTGCACCTCCAAATAGTAATCTTTTTATATTAATAAAACTTTATTATGTATAGTAACAATCAAAGGCATATAAATGTTGTAGTAACCAGAAGTAAAGTTTTGGGTGAAATAAATGAAAAAGGTATGCCCAATAACAAAAATATTGAATTATCTCGGCAAAAAATGGACTTTATTGATATTGAGAGAATTACACGATAATGGAACAAAGAGATTTAATGATTTAATCAGAGAGATGGAAAATATTAGCCCAAGAACTTTATCAAAACGGTTAAAAGAATTGGAAAAATTGGAATTGGTTTCAAAGAAAAGATTTAACGAAATTCCACCAAAAGTTGAATATTCGTTAACCAATAAAGGAAAAGAGTTGATTAAATGTTTTAAACATCTTGATATTTGGATAAAAAAATTTGATGTAAAATAATTCAGGCGCCCCCAGTCAGCGATTGGATTTAACATATGCGATTAAGCGATGTTTTTCGGACTATCTAAAAATATTATAAATTTCCGAAAAATATGGGTGAAGCGAGGTGCAACCGAGCGAAACCTCTTAATCGCTGTTATCTGTCCTGAGCCGAAGTTGCCGAAGAGTTCAGGGGGCCGGAGCCTGTTTATAATAACCATTTCCATAAGGGAATAAAACTAATTTTTTTTCTTTTAATAGTTTTTTTAGTTTCATAATCTTCAGTTATTACAAGTGCTCGCTTTAGCTTGAACTCTTCCATAAACTTTAGAAGATTTTTGATTTCTTTTTCCCTTACTTCCTTTTTATATTTTGCTTCTATAGGCAAAAGTTCTTTGTTTTTAAGAATAAAATCTATTTCCTTATCTTGTTCTCTCCAATAATAATCTGCTTTTGTTTTAAACAGTACTAAGTTTTCAGCTATCTTGCCACTTTCAACAGAACTCAAAGCCGAACTAAAACATGGGTGCAATAAATAATACTTTTTTAATTTTCTTGAAGCTGCTCTAACAGAACCTCTGAAATTTTTGAGTTGCTTTACTAAAAAACAGCATTGTAAATAGTAAAGATAATTACTTAATACCTGTCTGCTAATTCCAAAATCTTTTGCTAAGTCGTCTAAATTTATTATTAAACCAGGATTAGAAGCAATAAAGATTATAATCTTTTCTATCACTTCTAGCTCTCTAATTCCAAACAAATCATGCAAATCTCTAAAAATTATCCTATCTATTATTGCTTCCTTTATATATTTTTTAGCAAACTCGTCATTTGCATTTACGATTTCTGGAA
>JBBIPJ010000078.1:0-4130 GCA_037442905.1 archaeon | reverse complement strand
CCTCTTTTCGTAAAGGAATGAAATTCCTTTACGCGCAAGGAAACTTCGTTTCCTTGCTGTTGATCGACCTTTTCCTAAAAGGTCGCCACAAGCTCCTATGCTAACCACTACACTATCTCGGCCAATCTTATAAAATTGATTAGAAATAGAACTATATGAATAGTTTTGAGGCAATTTCCGAGCGCCAGCAAGGAAATGCTTGGAGCGCAGCGGAAAGCAAAATTTAGGAAAATTAAGACTAAGTGAACATGATTCTTCTGTTCTAGTACTTGTGAAGACAATCACTTATTTTCATTTAGTCTCACAGAATTAGTGAATGTTCTACTATTTAAGACTTTAGGAATAGTCAATATATGCCGATTTCCCAAGCAAAGTTTTAATTATGCTCGTCGCAGCCGCGCATCCTTCTCCTGCACTTACTGCGAGTTGCGGCTCTGCTCCTGTGCAATCGCCTGCTGCCCACACTCCTTCAAGATTTGTTTTTCCCTCTCTATTAACAACAATTGCATTATTCTTAATTTCTAATCCTAGAGTATTTGCAAAAGCAGCAGCTCCAGCAGTTCCGATTGCAATAAAAACTCCGTCATACTTTAATTTCTCACCCTTGTCTGTGAGCATATGCTCTAATTTTTTATCTCCAACAAACTCAACAATTTTGTGCTTTTCCATTTTAATGTTGTTTTTCTTTAACCCTGCTAAAAGATTTGGGGCAACTTCATATTCTTTTCCCTGCGAAAACATTGTTATGTCTTTTGTATAGGAAAGCATTGAAAGCGCTTCCTCTGCTGCGAAATTTTGCCTTCCAATAACTGCAACATGCTTGTTTCTGTAAAAATAGCCATCGCAAGGAACGCAGTAATGCACTCCTTTTCCTGTTAAAGGCTCTTCATTTTTTATGTTTGCAAGTTTGTACGCTCTTCCTGTTGCGATAATTATTGTTTTTCCATTGTACTCTTTGAGCTCCTGAGTCTTGACTTTAAAAGTTTTATCAGGATTTTGCGAAATATTAACAACCTCTGCTTCAATTAACTCAACCCCATATTCTTTAATTGCTTTCAATCCATAATCAACCAGAGCAGGGCCTGTGATATCTGTTGGCACTCCATAATAATTTCCAACAACATGCGCTTTGTACAATTGAGATTTATTTGGATAGCCAATCATTAAAGTTTTCAAATTCGCCCTTCCAAGATAAATAGCGGCTTGCATTGCTGCTGGGCCTGCGCCTGCAATTACAACATCGTAAAGAGTTTTTTCCATGATTATTACACGCGGTGCGGTGGGGTATCTAATTATGCATATTACTATTTAAGCATTATAATTTTTTACCATTATGATATTTTTCCCAACAGGTTTATAAGCGAAAGTTTGTTAAGTTGAATTAAAGTTATCGGTAATCGGTTGTCAGTAATCAGTAAGCGGAACCGAAAACTGACAACTGAAGACTGAAAATTGCACAAATTTCAAAAAAAAAGGAGGTTAATATGTTCGGTGGTGCAACAGGGCCTGACCATGTAATGCACATGCGCGCATTTGGAGTTTTATTCCTTATAGGAGGGCTTGTATACGTGGCAAAGGGGATGGGATGGATTGCGTTTAATTTGCCAGACTTCTGGGCGTTGCTTGTGCTGCTGTTCGGTCTGATGATGATTGGCTGCGCAGGCTGCTACGCGCCTAAATAAGCAAAGGGTTTATATACCTCAATTAGAATAGTGGAAAGAAATAAGTTAAGGAGGCAACTAAATGGCTGAGAAGTTTTACTGCGTAAAGTGCAAACAAAAAGGTGTTATGGCTGATGTGAAAAATGTTAAGACCTACACAGTTAAGGGCAAAAAGAAATTCGCACTAAAAGCCAAACACGAAAAATGCGGAACAGGTCTGACAAAATTCTGCAACGAAGCAACCGCAAAGAAGTATAGGTAATAACTAATACCCGCGCTTTTTAATAGCATCAGCAACTCTGCGCATAGCAAGCACAAGAGCAGCAGTTCGCATATCCAATTTGTGCTCTTCTGCAGATTTTAGCACATCCTTAAATGCCTTAACAAGAATGCTATCGACCTTTGCTAAAACCTCTTCCTTTGCCCAGTGCTGATTCTTTTTGTTCTGAATCCATTCAAAATAGCTTCCTATAACCCCGCCGGAGTTTGAAAGTATATCTGGAACTAAAAACACTTTCTGTTTATGCAATATTTTATCTGCTTCCGGAGTTGTGGGTCCATTGGCAAGCTCAACAATTATTTTTGCTTTAATTTTTTTGGCATTCTTTCCTGTTATAACATTCTCAAGTGCAGCAGGAATAAGAACATCGACAGGCAGCTCAAGCAACTGCTCATTTGAAATTTCTTTAAAGTGCAGAGCTTTTGCCTGCAATCCTAAATGAGCACAGCTTAAGACAGTTCCACCCGCTTCCTCTTTGCACGGAATTATTTTATGAGGGTCAAAACCGCCCTCTGCATACACTCCACCTCGTGAATCAGAAATTGCAACTATTTTAAATCCCATATTAAACAAAGCCTCTGCAACATTGCTCCCTACATTCCCAAATCCCTGAATTGCTACTGTTGTTTCTTTTTGATTTAAGCCTAAATGATTTACAACTTCTCTTACAATATACGCTCCGCCATATCCTGTTGCTTCTTCCCTTCCTTCTGAACCTCCCTTATCAGGAGGTTTTCCAGTTATAACTGCTGGCTCGTAATGGCCAACTATTTTGCTATACTCATCTACCATCCAAGTCATTATTTCTGCAGTTGTGTAAACATCAGGAGCTGGGATATCAACATCCGGGCCTATAAAATGAGCAATTGCCCTCATATAACCGCGGCTTAATCTTTCCAGCTCAGCCTTTGACATTTTTTTTGGATCACAAATTATTCCGCCCTTTGCTCCTCCGTAGGGAAGATCAACAGTTGCACATTTCCAAGTCATCCATGCACCAAGAGCTTTTACTTCATCAAGAGAAACATTTGGATGATATCTAATTCCGCCTTTGCATGGGCCGCGGGCATCGCTATACTGGATGCGATAGCCTGTGAAAATTTGAGTTTCCCCATTATCAAGTTTAACAGGAATCCCGACTTCTAAAATTCTCTGCGGGGTTTTTAAAATTTTATAAATCTCTGGAGGGATTTTCGCAATTTTTTGCGCAACTTCTAGTTGTTTAAGCGCATTTTCAAAAGGATTCTCTGTTTTTCCCATGCTCTACAAGTGATAATAGTTTACTATTTAAACCTTGTTCTATATTAAATAGAAAACTTTAAAACATAGAAAGTGTAAAAAGCAGTGCTATGGCCGAGAAAGAAAAAGTTCAGTTGCCTGCCACAGGAGGCGGTTTATTTAGACCTTCAGACGCAGAGGGAAAGGGATTTAAAATTAAGCCTGAATTTATTATAATTGCAAGCGGCGCAATTGTTGTTATAGAAATTATTTTGCATGCGTTTGCATAAATTTTTGAGTTGCACAATTGTTCCAAATTTTAGGAAAAATATGCACAATTATTGTTCTTTTGTACAATTTCTTGTAGAAAAGACTTATAAACAAATTAGGCATACGCCAGTACAACCAATAGTGAGGGTGGTAGAGTATGGTAACGGCATTTATCCTGGCAACAACAAAAACCGGAAAGGAGAAGGATGTCCTGACAGACCTTCTTCGAATTGATGAAGTAAAGGAAGCATACAATGTCTACGGAGACTACGATGTCCTCATAAAGGCTGAAACAAGGGACTTGGATAGTTTGAACGAAGTTTTGATAAGAAAAATCCGCAGTCTTCCAAACATTGCAATGACTACAACAATGATCGGGCTCTGAAAAGTAATTTCTTTGGAAAGTTTGCATATGGGGGAAGTGTATCAATGGGTTATGGCTTAAAATAGAAACAAAATGGCAAGTTTTTGAGAGGGGTAATATTATTTAACAATTTTCTGTTATAGATAATATCACGGCCTATTTGGGGGCTTCCGAGCTAACAAATTTTATAGAGGCGAGGAATGCCCCTAAGGTAGTCCAAAGCGCCAGCCTATTTCAAGTCACATAAACGTTCATGCCGTAGGCTGATGGGGATTTAAAATGAAGTACATTTTCAAGGCTGACAAAAATAAAAGAAGAAACAAGAGGGGTTCTAGCA
>JBBIPJ010000077.1:0-4152 GCA_037442905.1 archaeon | reverse complement strand
AGCAAATCTGGCATCAAAATCAGGGGAATGCTTTACAACACCAATTAATTTCATATCATCTTGTTTGGATAAAGCAAAGGCTACTCTTTTCCCAATTGTTCCATATCCATTAACTCCAACTCTAATGCTCATTTTTTACGAAGTAAAAAAGCCTCGGGAGAGGATTTTTATTTAAATTTTTGCGCAGATTTTTTTAAAGCCTCAATTGCTGGAAGAGGTTCTCCTGCTAGATAAAGAATGCAGGCTCCACCTCCTGTACTGACATGGGATATTTTAGAATCAAGGTTTAAATTGATTACTGCTGTTGCAATGTGCCCGCCTCCAACAACAGAATACGCCTTTGAATTTGAAATTGCCCTTACTAAATCATTTGTTCCTTTCTCAAATTCCTTTGCCTCAAAAATTCCTGCAGGGCCATTTGCAATTATAGTCTGAGCTTTTTCAATAATCTTTTTATAATTTTCAATTGTTTTTGTTCCAATATCCGCAAGTCTATATGGCTGCGGAAGTTCAGCAACAGAAACTTCCATTCTCTGTCCATATTTATCCATCGCAACATCCTCCGGAATTAGAATTTTATCAGAAAAATTTTTCAAGAGCTTTCCTGCTTTTTCAACAAGCTTATCATATTCTTCAATATACTCTGAACCCCTTACTTCATACCCTTTTGCAACAAGAAAAATATTTCCTACCAAGCCACATGCCAAGACCTCATCAACAATTCCTCTGTTTAAGAACTGTTCAATAACTTTTAGAGAATCTTTTACCTTTGCGCCGCCTGAGATAAAAACAGATGGACGCTTTTTTGCTTGAATTGCTTTATTCAGCATGAGAATTTCCTGCTCTAAAACTCTGCCTGCCATTGAGGGCATTACTTCTGTAAAGCCAACAAGAGATGGCTGGGAGCGATGAGCAGCTGCAAAGGCATCCATAACAAAATAATCCGCTAGGGGTGCGAGATTTTTAACAAAATGAGTTGTTGCCTGCGCATCTGCAGGGCGATTTAGATTTTCTTCTGCAAGAAAGCGGACATTTTCAAGCAAAAGTATATCTCCGCTTTTTAAAGATTTTATTTTTTGCTTTGCGGTTGGACCAATTATATCTGGAACATATTCAACTCCGTTTCCTGTGTGCTTTGCAAGCCTTTTAGAATGTTTTTCAAGAGTTGTAAAATCATACTCCTCTCCTGCTCTTCCCTGATGCGCAAGCACAATAACCTTTGCTCCTTTATCAGAAAGTTCTTTTACTGTTTTTGCGTGCTGAATAATTCTTCTATCATCTAAAAATTCTCCGCTTTGCGGATCTATTGGACAATTTAAATCAACTCTAACAAGGACTGTTTTGTTTTTTAAATTAAAATCATCTAATGTCAAGATTTCTTTGTAGGTCATTTTAATCCATTTGCAATTTCTAAAAGAACCTCCTTTGGATTTTTTGCAAGGACAAATGCGCTTGCAAGCAAAACTCCATCTGTGCCAAGTTCTTTTGCTTTTTTTGCATCAATTCCGTTTGAAATTCCAGCGCCGCAGAGAATTTTTACTTTTTTATTTACCTGCTGTATTGCACTAACAGAATTTTTTACAACCTCAGGCTTTTCTGTTGAGACAGATTTTCCAGTTGCAATTAATTCAGGCGGCTCAACTGCAATAAAATCTGGATTTAAAAAAGCAATTTGCCTTGCCTCATCATTATCTTTTGCGCAAACAAAACTCTTCAATCCCAATTCACGCATTTTTGCAATTGCCACTCCTAATTCGCGAAAGTCCATTTTATGTTCTGAATGGTTTAAGAGAGAGCCTATTCCGCCATTTTGCAGAATTGAATCTGCCAAAACAAAACCTGTTCCTCTTCCAGGGTCTATGGGATCGATATGCTGCGCGATTGTTTCTACAAGCGGAGAGGTTTTTGCAATATCAGTTGTTTGAGGAGCAACTATTATGCGGACTCCTGTCTGCTGCGAAACTTCTTTTGCAATTTGCGCAAGCTTTACAGCCCCATCTCCAATTGCCTGCTTGTATGCTTTGAAATTAAGTATTACTAAAGCCATTCTTTAACAAACCTCTTTTTACATATATTTATTTTCACCCTTTGCTTCTCAAACTGCGCCCACATTGCGAATTGAAAATTCGCAATGCGCACGAAAGCTTCGCTTTCGTGCTGTGGCATATTTTTTCCCGGGTTTTTTGCGAGCGATTACAATACACGCATGCGAGCAAAAAAGCCGCTGGGAAATTTAAAATGACTAAAGCCATCCTTCTCCCGGGAGTTGTATATTGTAAGCAAGATATTTAAAAGGATTACTGAGAGATAAGTTTTATAAGTAAGTCTGTTTAAGAGCTTTGTTAAAAAATTAGTTTGTAGTAAGTGGTTAGTAGTGCGCGGTGCGTAATGCGTTATGCGTGGTGCGTAAAAAATGGTTATGGGTTATGGGTAATGAGTTATGAGTTCGGAACTCAAAACCCATAACCCAAAACTCAAAACCTGGACAAACTTCACAAATTTCAAAGAAAATGAAAACAGAGTACTGCACATCCTGCGGAACAGAATTGAGAGCAGATCCTTCTAGTGTTGAATTTGTCTGCCCCTCCTGCGGCAAAAACAAGATAGGAAGATGCGGGAGATGCAAGAAATTATCAAGGGAATATACCTGCGAATGTGGATTTATTGGACCTTAACATGTATATAATTTCAAGGCTGGTATTTAAAGAAACAAAAGGTACCTCAGGGCATTTAACATCCGGCTTGAACGGTGTAGGGATAAATAGCAAGGGAATTAATAAACCGATGTTAAATGAAAATAGAAGTAGAAATATAGGGGACTTCGCCTCAAAAATTGCAAAGCGAATGTCCCCTAATGAGTGCCAGCTGATCATACTTCGTTTAAGCGGAGGCAGCTGATGGGAAAAGTAGTTCTTATTTATAGTTTAAAGCCAGAAAGCGCAAATGTTGATTTAAATAAAATAGTGGAGCAAGTGAAAAAAATCCCGCATTTTGATAATTTGGAAATAAAGCCCTTTATGTTCGGGATGAACCAGATTTTTGCAACTTTTATAATGGATGATAAAGTTCAAACAACAGGGCTGGAGGAAATTGAGAAAAAATTAAACGCATTGAAAGGGATAAGCAGTGTAAATCAGGAAGCAATGACTTTGATTTAAAAGGTTATTTATATTAAATTTTGTAACTCTTGAATATGGAAGGTGAGGAACAAATTACTGCAACTGCTGCTGAAAGAAAGATTGATAGATACTTAGTCTCAGTCATAATTTTAGTAATTTTAGCATTTTTAGTGCAAGCTTATTTTGTTTTCCAAATAAAATTTATTGGAACTTCAGATCCAGCGCTATATGTGGAGGGTGCTAAAAATTTACTAGGGGGGAGAGGTTTTGTTTCTGATGTCTTAAGGCAGTATATTATTAAATTTGATTCACTGCCGCATCCAGAGGAGTATGGTTTTCCGGGGGTTTCTATAATAATGGCTCCATTTATTCTTTTACTTGGAAAAACTGCTTTTGTTGTAAAGCTGCCTAGCATGATTATTGGAATAATCTTGTTTCCAATTCTAACTTATTTTTTAGGAAAGGAATTTTTCAATGAAAGAATTGGATTTTTAGCAGCGGTTTCAATGCTCTTTTATCCCAAAATCTTTTCCCTGAGCTTTGGAGGCGAACGCGACACTATATTTGCTTTTTTTGTTGTTGCTTCAATTTACTTTTTTTATAAGGGATTAAAAACTGATCAAACAAAGTATTTTTTATTAATGGGAACATTTTTGGGATTTTCGTACTTGATAAGACAAGCCTCAATAATTGTTTTCCCATTAGTTGCATTAGTTTACTATTTAATAAACAAAAATTTGTCAAAAAAATTTCTTTATGGGATTGGGATTTCAGCTTTGATTATGCTTCCATGGTTAATAAGAAATTATATTGTATTTGGAAATCCATTTTTTACAGTTAATATATACACTGGTTGGGTGTTGGGCTATGCTGCGTTGTTTGAGGAGGCTTTCTTCAACGTTTACTGGGGGGATATTAAGCCAGGTCTTTCTTTATTGGTGCGAGTGAGTGGGCCTGAAGGGGTTGCATTCGTTTATGCTTTTAGATTTTTTACAAACTTAGCTGGGCAATTTGGTCTATTTTTTATCATAAA
>JBBIPJ010000076.1:0-4196 GCA_037442905.1 archaeon | reverse complement strand
GGAAATATTGTTTTAAGCGGGCACACAGATGTTGAGAAGCCTGTTATTGAAAAAGAGAGAGCGCAAGTTCTTTCAATCACTCCTGGAAAACAAAAAACCCACACAGAACCTGGAAAGCCTGCAATTATCCAATTAATGAACTTGCAAACTTACGAAACATACGAGCTTCCATTGCCAGCTGAAATTAATGAAAAGGATGTTGAATCTGGAATGGAAATTGAAGTCCGCTTCTTTGGAACAAAAAAATGGATTGAGCGCATAGTGAGAGAGAAATAATCATTTGAGAGGAAAATAAAATGGTCGCGGTTGATTTAATCGTGTTTATTGCACTTCTGATAGCCGGAGCATTTATTGTTCATTGGGTTTTGAAAAAAGTTTTGGGAATAATTCTCTGGGCAATAGCAATATTTATAGCCTATATTTTGCTAAAGATTTTCATTCTGTGATAAAAAATGGTTTTAGAATCAATCATAAGTGCAGAGGAAGTTGAGCGCCACCCGCTCGATATGTTTTTCCTCGGTTTTGGAACAGCCTCTCTTGGATTGTGGCTTGCATATTACATTTTTCCAAAAGAGGCAAGCAATTGGTTTCTTTTTTTAACTGCATTCGCACTTGAGCCCCTGCTCTTAAGATTATTCTATTTAGAGGAGGAGGAAGAAATAACTCTTCATCATCCAACACTATGGCAGAGACACGAGAGCGTTATAATGGACTACTTGTACATGTTTTTTGGAATGGTAATCGCATTTTCATTTTGGTATGCTATTCTTCCGCAGGAATTAACAAATATTATGTTTGAAAACCAAATCGCAGAGGTTGTGCGAATTCAAAATCTAAGAGTTGCGCTTACAGGCGGATTTGTAGGAACTGGCGCAGTAACAGCTGCGCAATTTGGCCCAAGTCTTACAGCAATTCTTGAAAACAAGGCTGAAATGCTGAAATTCATTACAATCAACAATCTGCGCTTGTTATTTTTATTTGCAGCTTTTTCATTTATTTTCGGGGCAGGCGCGATTTTACTTTTAGCATGGAACTCTGCAGTTGTTGGAGTTGCAGTGGGAAATTTAGCAAGGCAGGAAATTGTTGCAGCACAATTTTCAGCAAGAACAGTGGCATATTTCAAGGCGCTTCCAATTAGTTTTCTGGCATTTTTTGTCCATGGAATTTTTGAAATATTGGGATATTTTGTAGGAGCAATTGCAGGAGGAATCCTAAGCGTTGCGATAATAAAGAAGCATTATAACAATCCCCATTTCAAAAAATTGCTCTTGGATGTGCTTTTGCTAATTCTTGTTTCAGCTGGGTTGATTATTTTTGGGGCATTTGTTGAAGTTTATATAACGCCAAATCTTTAGTAGGCTGCATAGCTTTCCAATTTAATAGCGGTTAAACCTACTAAAGATTTCCAAATCTATAATAGGGTTTCTTAACCTGCAAGCAGCTTCTTTATTTCATACACTACAATAACTGTAAAAGATACTGCAATAATTTTAATCCAATGCTCAAAATCAATGAATACAGTTTCAAATGCTTTTTGCAACGGAGCATAATACACAACAGCAGCAAGCAGTATTATTGAAACAAGCACTGATAAATGCAGATATCTATTTCTAAAAGTTTCTGGGCTTAAAATGCTTCGCTCACTTGAGCGCGTGTTATAAACATTAAACATCTGGAACATAACTAAAGTTGCAAATGCAATTGTCCGCGCCTCATCTATGCCCTCAGGAAGGGTCCAGTAGAAAATCCCAAGTGTTCCAAATCCCAGAACAAATCCTAGCAATAGTATATCAGCCCACATTTTTTTATCAATGACTTTTTCATCCGGTTTGCGCGGAGGCCTTCTCATTATATCAGGTGCAGGAGGATCTACTCCGAGCGCAACAGCAGGCAGTCCGTCTGTGAGCAGATTAATCCACAAAATCTGAACAGCAACCAAAGGCAGCGGCAGCCCAATTAAAACAGCGATAAATATTGTTAAAATTTCTCCAACATTGCTGCCCAATAAATAGAGGACAAATTTTTTTATATTATCATAAATCGCCCTTCCCTGCTCAACAGCTTTTACAATTGTTGCAAAATTATCATCCTCCAAAACAACATCAGAAGCCTCTTTTGCAACATCTGTTCCTGTTATTCCCATTGCAACGCCGATATCTGCTTTTTTCAAAGCAGGCGCATCGTTAACTCCGTCTCCTGTCATAGCCACAATATGGCCGGCTTTTTTCAATGCATCCAAAATGCGAACTTTGTGGGCAGGGGAAACTCTTGCATAAACAGAAACTTTCTTTGCTTCTTTTTCAAGTTCTGCATCACTAAGATTATCCAAGTCCTCTCCAGAAAGTGCCTTTACTTCATCATCAACAATTGCAAGCTCTTTTGCTATTGCTCCAGCAGTGATTTTGTGGTCTCCTGTTATCATTATTGAGCGAATCCCAGCTGACTTACATAATTTGATTGCTTCAAAAACTTCTTCCCTTGGAGGGTCTATCATGCCTGCAAGCCCGATAAAAATTAAATTGCTTTCAATTTCTTTCTCGGCTTGTAGCTTGTAGCTTGTAGCTTGTGGCAGCTCTTTGTAAGCAAACCCCAAAACTCTGAGAGCACGAGAAGCCATTGCCTGTGTTTCCTCGAGCATCGCTTTTTTTATCTGCGGAGTGAGACGTTTTACTTTCCCATTATCATATGCAAATGAACATTTTGCAAGAACATGCTCAGGCGCACCTTTTGTAAAAACAAAAATTCCTTCAGCACTTTTGTGGACAGTTGACATCATTTTTCGCTCAGAAGTAAATTCAATTTCATGAATGCGCTTGAACTCCTGCTGGAGTTTTTTCTGTTCAATTCCAGACTTTGCAGCCAAAACAACCAATGCTCCTTCGGTAGGATCTCCAAAAATTCCCCATTTATCATCCTTATTTAATTCGGCATTGTTGCAAAGGGCTGCTGCTTTTAAAAGATAATCAAGATATTTTTTATCTGAAATACTGAGAGGTTTTTGTGGACTAAACTCGCCACGCGGCTCATATCCAGAGCCCGAGATTTTTATTATCTTGTCTCCTATGAAAACTTCGCGCACAGTCATTTCGTTTTTTGTAAGCGTTCCTGTCTTATCAGAGCAAATAACAGTTGTGCTGCCCAAAGTTTCAACAGCAGGCAATTTTCGTACAACAGCATTGGCTCTTGCCATTGCAGTCAAGCCGATTGCAAGAGTAATTGTTACAACAGCCGGCAATCCCTCTGGAACAGCAGCAACTGCAAGGCTTACTGCAGTCAATATCATAAGCAATAACTCCTGTCCGCGCAAAAACCCAAGGACAAAAACTAAGGCAGAAATAATTATCATTGATATGCCCAGGGTTTTGCCTGCAACATCAAGTTTTTTTTGCAGGGGCGTTTCTTCTTCTCCTTCTGCCTGAACAAGCGCTGCTATTTTTCCAAATTCTGTGCGCATGCCTGTTGCATAAACAGCGGCAGAGCACTTTCCCTGTGTGACAATAGTTCCACTAAAAACCAGATTTTTTCTCTCCGGGAGGGGCATTTCTTTTGAAATTTTTGCAATGTTTTTTGATACAGGCACGCTCTCTCCTGTTAAAGCTGCTTCATCAATATGCAGATTAAATAAATCTAAAATTCGTGCATCTGCAGGAACTCTGTCTCCAGTCTCAAGTAAAATAATGTCTCCTGGAACTAAATCCTCTGAATTTATTACTATCTTTTTTCCTTCGCGGACAACTTTTGCCTTTGGAGCTGCAAGCTTTTCAAGCGCTTCCATAGCGCGCTCTGCTTTATATTCCTGGAAAAATCCTAAAAATGCATTAACTATAACTATGGCTAAAATCACCCCTGCATCTAAGTAATCCTCAGGATTTTTTGTAATAATTCCAATGCTAATCGATAAAATAACCGCGGCTATAAGTATCCAGATTAAAAAACTCTTAAATTGATTTACAAAAATTTGGAAAGGTGTTATTCGCTTTTTCTTCTCCAGTCTGTTCAAACCATATTTTCCAAGCCTTTCTTTTGCTTCATGGCTTGATAAGCCAGTTGGTTTTGTTTTTAATAAATCAAGAACTTCTTTAGCATCCAATTGATATTCTGCAGCAGCCATAATCAATGTCTAAATATGCGCAGACCAGTTAAAACCATTGCGCTCGCCAGGTGCTCTACGCTTCGCTTCGAGCATTTGCTCGCTA
>JBBIPJ010000075.1:0-4212 GCA_037442905.1 archaeon | reverse complement strand
ATTTCCTCCAGAGCCTGTAAAAATATTTGTATAATCAATATTAACTTTTGAATGCCCGTGCTTCCCAGGAGCTGAAACTCCAATTTTTTTTACCTTAAAAATCTCGTCTTCCTGACCTGGAAGAAGAATTAAGTCGCCTTCTCTTAATCGTGTAGCAGGAACCGCAGTTGTTGCCATTGTTGCGAATGAATAACAATAACAGATATAAAAGCATTTGTACCTAGCATTTAGTATGAAAAAACTTTTAAAAATTTTTAAAAATACAGAATTTGGAGTGCGTATGAGAAAAATCGTGGTTGATGCATCTGCTATTATCAGTGGCTTCCCGATGCTGATGCCTGATACACATTATATTACCTCGCCATCTGTTATAGACGAGATTAAATCGCGGCGCGGAAAGAAAAATCTGCAGCTTGCAATTGACTTGAATGCCATAGACCAGCGCATTCCGGAGTTAGAGGCTATTGCAAAAGTTCGAGAAACAGCTTCTGAAACAAAGGATAAACTCTCAAAAGCAGATGAAGAAATTCTTGCGATTGCACTTGCTTTTAATGCAGATATCGCGACAGATGACTATGAAATCCAGAATGTTGCAGCAAAATTAGGATTGAAAATAATTCCTGTGGGCGAGCGCGGAATAAGAAAGGTTTTGCACTGGCAGTATTATTGTCCTGCTTGCAAAAGAAAATACGAAATGCCTGGGGTTTGTTGGGTTTGTGGAACTAAATTAAAAAGAAAAGCTAAAAGTGCTCGATAAGCTCCTTTAATATATGCCTCTTTTTCACATAGAGCATTACAATTCCTTGAGCCAAACCAAGCAATAAAGGTCCGAGAATAACTCCTTTTATCCCGAACAAAACCTCTCCGCCAAAAAATCCTATTATAAATAAGAGCGGATGTATCTCACTCCCTCTTTCTACGAGTTTCGGCCGGATGTATAAATCTGGAATTAAAGTTAAAAACAAAATCCCGAAAACAACAATTGCTAAACCTCTTGTATAGCCACCTGGAACAAGTGCTATTTGCCAGAGTGCGAGCGGAACATAAATAAGCCAAGGCCCGATAACAGGAAGGAAAGCAACTACAAAAATTAAAATGCTGAGTATTCCCAGGAATATAAGGGTAGGCCTTAAAATTATCCAAAATCCAACTGCCGCGATAACAGTTACAATAATTGATGTAAAAAAGTGGCTTACAAAAAGTGAATAGCAGATTTTGTTAAAAGACAGAAGAATTTCTTTTAGGAACAAATCTCGTTTTGTAACATGTGTATCAATGAACCTTCTGAACTGAGGCCCCTCGTAAACAAAATAAAATGCTGCAATGAAAAATAGCACTATTTTTACAAAAATACCAATTAACCACGTTGGATTCAGCACAGCAGTGCTCAAACGAGTTGCAAAGCTTCCAATTAATTTGCCAACTTCACTTGCAATTCTTTCGCTTAAAACTCCGAATCCAAGCGCGTTTAGCGCTGTTTTTAAATCTGCTATGAATCTTCCAGATTCAATTGCAGGCAAATTTTCTATGAGCCATTTTAATGCGTAGTCAATGGAATAAAAAAGGATGAGCAAGAGTGGAAGAGTTATCAAAAGAACACCAGCAAAGCTTGCAATTAAGTATCTCCAGCTAGGGCGCGTATCATTTTTTACAAGAAATTTTGCAATAGGATAAGCAATATACGCCATTGCCAGAGCTGCAATTAAAACTCCAACATAATTTAGGAAAATAAACAGGGATGCGCCTAGTATTACTACTAACAATATTAAGCCGATGAATTTCCAAGTTCTATGAGTTTTATCCATTTTCGAGCTCCTATGAGAAAATGCAAGGAAGCATTGCTTCCGAAGCATTTTTAGAATTTAGTTAGAATTGCTTATATAGTTTAGCTGATCTTGAATCGCAAAATCGCTGCAACCCCTCCAAGATGCGCTAATTGCTGCCCTTCCATTGTTTCCTGAGAAATAAATTCAAAAGAAGCTCCTGTTTGCTCTGCTAACTTTTTTAACCCAGCTATTAAATTTTCATCTCTTATTTTTTCTGAAACCAAAAGTACATCAACAGCTCCGATTTCAAAAGCTTTTTTAATTTTTTCCAAATCATTTACCGCAAGTCCTGTTCCCTTTCCCAATTGCTCCAAAAATTTTGTTACCAATTGTTTCTCTCTTGTAATTGCTGCTTCTTTTAGAAGTCCTTGTGATTTATTTACAAGTTCCTCAATTCCTGATTCGCCTGTGTATCCAATATCAATCTGCCCCAAAACTTTTTTTACAAGTTCATGGTGCAAAAGATTTGCAGCCAAGAAATCCTGTTTTGTAGGCCCTGGGCCTCCTACAATAATTCCTTTTAGTTTAGGGATTTTTAAAAATTCAGCATTTGCCTTTTCAGCAACTTCCTTGAAAAAGTCGTGCAGCAATCCCTCTGTTACTCTTTCAAACCTCTGCGCGCTCTGCCCGCCTGCTCTGAACTTTCCAGGGACAATTGATTCTAATTTTACTAGCAACTCTGTTGTTTTTCCTTTTAAAAGCGCAATAGCAGCTTCTTGCCTGTCAATCACTATTAATCCATAAATTTCTCCTGTTTCAAACATCTCTTTTAATGGCTCAAGAACAAAAGTTTGGGAGCATCTATATAGGTTAGCGCTTAGCGGTTTTGGAGGAATAATCGTTTCAAGCAAAAACTCATCCTTTCCCGGGATTTTACTTACATTGCCGCAAAAAATTGCCAAGCCGTGTTCAGGTGTTTTTTTGAAAAGCCTTAATTCTGAAATAATTTTTTCAAGTGCTGTTGTTACATTTTTTCTTGTTCCCTTTGATTTGATATTCTCTGCAGTACCCTGCTCCAAGCCGAGGCGCGAAATTGTTTTATTCAAATCATACCCATCTGGAATATAGACAGAGATGAGCTCTGTATGCCTTCCGCGCTTGTCCTGAAGAAGCTCTATCTTCTTTTTCAACAAATAAAGGGATTCCTCAGCCATTTTTAAATTTCTCCAGTGATGTTTGTTTTATCTGAGTAATTGCTTCCTCTATATTTACTTTCATCCCATCCTCTGCAGCAAGGCAAACAACTCCTGTTTCCTTTTCAATCCTCTGGGCTTCTGCCACTGGGTTTCCTTTTATCATTCTCATCCCTAAATGGGTTAAAACTGCGAGCTTTGGCTTTGCTTCTTTCAGAATTTTTATCGTGTCTTCTGTGCATAAATGATATGGAATTCTCTGATTGGCTGGCCGCGTATTGTCCAGAATTAAAACATCGCTTCCTTTGTAAATTTTTTTCAGCCCTTCAAAATAAGCTGTATCTCCTGTGTATGAAATAATTTTGTTGTCAAATTTAAACTTAAGCCCAAAGCTTGTTGCATCTGAATGCTGTGCTTCTGTTATTTCAATTGAAATTTTCTGCTTTTTTTCTTCAATATCAATTGTGTCTCCTTTTTTTGGAAGAAAATATTTTTTCGGCCGCTCATAGTGATATTTCCCCAAAATAGGCCCTATGTCTTTCTCTCCATGAATAACTGATTTTGAAATAATTAAGTAGCCCTTTTGTTTTAACATGCCGCCGCACATCGCTTCTATGAGCGGGGCAGTATCTGTTGCATGGTCTGGATGGCCATGTGTAACAATTATGCAGTTTAAATTTTGCGGATTTTGCTTGTGCTGTATTGAACGAACAACTGCCCCAGGCCCAGGGTCTATATGAATTTTAAACGCATCTGTGTTTAATCTAATTCCTCCAGTTGCGCGCATCTGAGTTATCATTGCAAACCTTCCGCCACCTGTTCCGAGGAAAATTAATTCTGCCATAGACGGATTTAAATGTTTGAAAATATATAATGGTTGTGCGTAATGCGTTTTGCGTTATGCGAATGAATGGTTATCGGTAATCGGTTGTCAGTAATCAGTAGACAGCAAACCGAAAACCCATAACTCAAAACTCAAAACCTGGACAAACCTCACAAATTTCAAGGAATGGGCCCATAGCTCAGCAGTAGAGCGCTTCCTTCGCAATAACCTTTTTTGCAAAAAAGTTAATCAAAAAACCTGCGCTTCGCGCAGGCACGGAAAAGGAAGAGGCCGCGAGTGCGATTCTCGCTGGGTCCATTTTTCAAGGCTGGCAAAAATAAAAGAAGAAAATTAGCCCACTTCGCTTCACAAACTTCATAGCGAATGTGGGCTGGCCTACTCGCGGTCTGGCGAGCGCGAGTGCGATTCT
>JBBIPJ010000074.1:0-4314 GCA_037442905.1 archaeon | reverse complement strand
TCAAAACCCATAACTCAAAACTCAAAACCTGGACAAACTTCACAAATTTCAAAAATTAATACTGAATCCCAGGAGTTGTTACTAATTTTTTAGGCATTTTAACCAATCTAATTTCATTCACAAACTCAGCCCTTTTCAATAAAGCTTTCGGAACTTTTCTACCAGTAATTACAATATCTGTATTTTTTGGGAGTTTTCTTAAAACTGCTAAAATATCTTTCATACTCACCAATCCAACATGCGCTGCAAATCCTAACTCATCTAAAATTAGCAAGTGCGGAGGATTTTTTCTTTTTAAAACACGCCTTGTAAAATTCAGCGCTTTTTTTGCCAGCTTTTTATCCTTCTCAGCCGGATTTTTCAAATCAACCCATCCAGTTGTGCCAAACTGGTAAACTTTGTAATTTCTCAATTTTTTCTGTATTCTGTACTCGCCTGTTTTTTTCCAGCCCTTCATCCACTGAATCATAATAACTCTGCGTCCGTGCCCGCAACAGCGCAGCGCCAATCCTAATGCAGTTGTAGTTTTTCCAGCACCGCCTCCATAGTAAAGGTATATGTAGCCCATGCGCCAGTATTTTTAAGGGGAGTAGGTTTAAAAATCTATGGCTGCGGATTTCATTTCAAATGCAGGAGAGACTTTCAACTATTTTGTTAATTGGGTGAAGGAAAATCAACTAGGCGAAATTTTGCGCGACCCTGTTTTTAATGAATTTATTTCTCAAACAGCCGATCTCCGCGACTCTGAAGTATAATCGGCTGGCGCTTATGAGGCAGCATTCGCTGTCAAATTTATCAAGCGAAGCTGCCTAAGTTTCTACTTTAATTTGTGACTGAGGTGCTAACTTTTCAAACAATAGCATTATCTCCGGTTTTTAAATTATTTTTCTCAGCCGACCTCCGCTAATCTAAGGTATAACGTTCCGAATTGAAAATTCGGAACGCGCAAGGAAGCTTCGCTTCCTTGCTGTCGGCTGGCGCTTATCAAGGGATTCATCCTTGCAATTTTTCCTAGAATCCCTTTAATTTCTACTTTTGTCTTTCCCTGAGGTGCCTTGCTAGAAAAGTTATTTACTTCTTTTCGAATTTTCTTAATTTTACATCGCACTGCGAAAAAATCTCCTCTGATAATTTATCGGGGTAGCCTGCTTGATAAACAAATTCTTTTATTCCAGCATTTATTATCATTTTTACACATGTATAGCAAGGAAAATGTGTGCAATACATCACTCCGCCATTTATTGAAACTCCGAAAATTGAAGCCTGAATTATTGCATTTTGCTCTGCATGAATTGTTCGCGTGCAGTGGTCTTCTATATGTTCAGATTGCGGATGCTTGACTTTTGTAATATTGCAGCCAACCTCTGTGCAATGCGGCATTCCCTGCGGCGCGCCATTGTATCCTGTTGAAATAATTCTCTTATCCCTTACAACAATTGCCCCAACATGTGCGCGGTTGCAGGTAGAGCGTTCCTTAACTAAATTTGTAATGTCCATAAAATATTCGTCTAAAGTTGGACGCTTTGTTGCCATTCTACCTCGAGCGAGAAGATTAATAAATTGAGCTATTTAAATATTTGCGCTATGGAGAAAGAATTAAAGTTGGGAGCAGAGGCGCGCCTGACTTTGAAAGATAATGTTGTAACTAAGGAGCGGATTAAAAAATCCTACCGCTTGGAGCAGATTGATTCTGCTTTAAGAAAGGACAGAACTTTAAAAGAAGCAAGTCTTTTGCAAAAAGCTGCGCGAGCGCAGGTAAATGTTCCACGAGTTTTAAAAATTGATAAGGAAAATTTTTCAATTGAGATGGAATTTATCAGCGGAGAATTAATTGATAAAATAATTGATGAAAAACTAGCAAAAGAATTGGGGCGAGAAATTGCTTTAATGCATGATAATGGAATTATTCACGGAGATTTGACAACCTCAAATATAATTGTAAAAGAAGGGAAAGTTTTTTTCATAGATTTTGGCTTGGGCGAAATTTCAGACTCAGTTGAGAAAAAAGCAGTTGATTTAAGAGTTTTAAAAGAAGCGATTCGTGCAAACCATCCTCAAAAAGCAGATTCGCTTAATAAAATTATTTTAGATTCTTACAAGAAACATTCAAAAAATGCAGCAGAAGTTTTAACAAGGTTGGAGGATGTTGAAAAGCGTGGAAGATATAAGGAAAGGGGCGAAAAATGAAATTAACAAAACAATCAGCTAACGAATATTTTGGTAGATTTGAAGAAAATGAGGATTTAATTGAGGCACTTTTAAAATTTTGTTCTGAAAATAAAGTTGAAACAGGAATTTTTTCAATTATAGGAGCGGTAAAAAGTTCAAGCTTTGCTTTTTACGACCAAAAACAGAAAAAATATCTGCAGATGGACTTGGATGAAAATGCAGAAATCTCTCACTGCACAGGAAATATTTCCCTGCGCGAAAATAAACCATTTGTTCATGCACACATACTTCTGGCAGACAGGGAGGGGCGTGCATATGGAGGGCATTTAGTTGCTGCGAAAGTTTTTGCTGCGGAGATTTATCTGAAAAAATTTGATAAAATTGTCCAGAGAAAGCAGGATAAAAACAGCGGGTTAAATTTATTGGAGCCATAAATGGGATTGACAAAAAAGAAAGTTGTTGGGGCAATAAAATTCCTTGCCCCGTATTTTGAAAGCGTGGGCATTGAAGATTTTATAGTTACTGGTGGCGCGTCTCTTTTGTTGCGCGGAATAGATGTTGAAACTGACGATGTCGACATTCTTGCCGTCTGTACCTTCCAGATGTTAGGGGAATTGGAAAATAGACTAAGAAAACAAAAGTGCATTCATGGCCCTTTTGGTCTTTTTCCTTTTCTTGGCTTTTTTTGTAACGAAATAAAAATTAACATTACAACACCAGAGGCGCTTGAAATAACAGATACCTACAATTTTGATATTGTGGCTTGTGATAGTTTAGAGATAAAAGTTAGAAAATTAGAAAGTTTAAGATTGGATATAAAAAAATATATAGAAAAATTATCCATAGCTAGAATTAGCGTTCCCGAGCTAAGGAAAATCAGGTCCGAAGCAAACAGAATAAAGCAGCTTATTAAAAAAGGATTTATTTCAAAATGAAAAAAACTTTTTATTTCGCCACCTCAAACAAAGGGAAATTTTCAGAAGCGAAAGAAAAATTCCGCGCAGCAGGGCTGAGTTTAAGGCAAAAGCCAGTTAATCTTTTGGAAATTCAAGCAGATGACTTAATAGAAATCTCAAGAACAAGCGCGCGAGAACTTTCGAAAACTTTTAAAAAGCCTTTTTTTGTTGAGGATGCAGGATTTTTTGTAAAAGCTTTGCACGGATTTCCAGGGCCTTATACAAAGCACACGTATTTTACAATTGGACCACGAGGAATTTTGAAATTAATGCAGGGAATTAAAAACCGTTCTGCTCATTTTGAATCTGTAATAACCTTTATTGATGCCGCAAACCGCACACAGCATCCCGCACACCCTAAAGTATTTAAAGGAATGTGCAGAGGTAGTGTTGCAAACAGCGTTCAGGGGAAAAAAGGATTTGGGTTTGACCCAATCTTTATTCCTGAGGGCGAGCGGAAAACTTTCGCTTCCGATCTAAGTTTGAAGCAAAGGGTTTCGCATCGGTCGCTGGCATTAACGCAGCTCATTAACTACTTGAAGAGAGAATACTCTTGATGGTGGTGCGAATAAATGGTTATGGGTTATGGGTAATGAGTTATGAGTTCTGAACTCAAAACCCATAACCCAAAACTCAAAACCTGGACAAACTTCACAAATTTCAAAGAAATGACTGAAAAAACAAAATCAACAAAAAAGAAATCAAAAAAACCTGAGCCAACAAAATCAAAGCAGAGCGCTCAGGAAATAACTGAAATTATTTTGGATTTAGCTAGGAGTGGAACTCCTTCTGTAAAAATAGGGCAAATTCTAAAAGAGGAGCATGGAGTTTTTAATGTAAAGGAGCTAACAGGAAAAAGAATTGTTCAAATTTTGCGCGAAAATAATCTTTCTCCAAAATTGCCTGCTGATTTAAATGCTCTTGTCCAAAAAGCCGCCACTATAAGAAAACATGTTGCAACACACAAAATTGACTTGGAAGCAAAATATGGCTTAATGCTCACAGAATCAAAAATCAGGAAACTGGCAAAATATTACAGGCGCGAAGGTGTTTTGCCTGCAGCCTGGAAATATGAGGCAGAAGAAAGAACCTAGAAATAAATTAAGTTTGTAGTTAGTGGTGGGTGGTGCGTTGTGCGTAATGCGTGGTGCGTAAAAAATGGTTATGGGTTATGGGTAATGAGTTATGA
>JBBIPJ010000073.1:0-4372 GCA_037442905.1 archaeon | reverse complement strand
TGAGGTAGCTTTTACTGTTAATGGTTTTTCCTCCATCCTTGCAAGTGCAAGCTGTGCACGCATAATTCTTACTAAACTTTGGTTATCTCCTACAAGGCCTGCAGTTGTAACCGCAACCCTGTCATCAATCTTAAAAATTTTTTGAGCTTCCTTGTCAGAAATCAAATGTCCCATGGTTGCCCTGCTATCCGAAGCAAGAACAACTCCGTCTTTGCAAGCAATTCCCACAGTAGTTGTTCCCTTCAAATATTTCTCAACTTGCTCGTGTGTTAAAGTTATGTCGTCAGCCATTTTGTTAAATTGCTAAAATTCCAAGAACTTATTTTTAAATTATATTCGTGGTATATAAAGCTTTGGTTTAGCAATTTATTATATATAATAGCATGCAATAATTCTCGGACATGCGTCGGAATAAAATTCCTTCACAAAGGGTAGCTTCAATTGGTCAAGTACTTCACTTGATAAGCAACTACCCTTTGTGTTTGCACACACGAAACCGGAGGTTTCGTGTTGTCTTTCGTTACACTCAAAATGGCAATTAAAAAAATAATTTTGCGCGATATTCTGGACTCGCGCGGGAACAAAACAATAGAAGCTGAAATTTATTCAGAAAAATTCAGGGCAGTAGCTGCTGCTCCCTCTGGGGCATCTGTTGGAAAATACGAGGCAGAGGCATTCCCGAAAAAAGGGGTGTATGGAGCTATAAAGGCTTTCAAAGAAAATTTGGAAAGGAAAATTATAGGGGCAAGAGTTTCCTATTCAGAAATAGATTCAATAATTAAAAATTTTGATTCTAATAGAGAAATTTTGGGCGGAAATTTAAGCACTGCAATTTCTTTGGCTGTTGCAAAGCTTCAGGCACTTGAAGAGGGAAAGGAACTCTATGAATTATTCGGAAAAAAGTTTTTGCTTCCTGTCCCTCTTGGAAATATTATTGGCGGAGGGGTTCATTCAGGGAAGGGCTCTCCTGAGTTGCAGGAATTTCTAATTCTTCCAGTTGGTGCAAGAGATATCAAGGAGGCTGCACTTGTGAATTCACATGTCCACAGAACTGCTGGGAAAATTATTGACAAGAAAATGCCAAATTTCACTCGCGGAAGAAATGATGAGGGTGCATGGGCGCCGCCTGCAACAATTGAGGAGGCTGTTGAAATATTAAACGAGGCTGTTTTTGAAGTTAGTAATCAATTAAAAGTAAAAATAAAAATAGGGGTTGATTTGGCAGCTTCTGAATTTTATAATTCAGTGGAGAAAAAATACAATTACAAAACAATGTCCCTAAACCCAGAAGATCAAGTGAATTTTGTTGTTGAGCTTTTTGACAGATATAATTTCTTTTATATCGAGGACCCATTGCAGGAGGAGGACTTTGATGGATTTGCAGCTGTAAATAATCAGATTGGAAAAAAATGTTTAATTGTTGGGGATGATTTAACAGTTACAAATCCCTCCAGATTAGAAACCGCTATTCAGAGGAAGTCAATAAACTCTTTAATTGTAAAACCAAATCAGATTGGCTCCTTAACCGAGACAGAAAGTGTTATAAATATTGCAAAACGCAATAATGTGCTTCCGGTTGTTTCTCACAGGTCAGGCGAAACAGCAGACAGTTCAATTGCCCACATAGCAGTTGGCTTTAATTGTCCAATAATCAAAACAGGAGCAGTCGGGGGGGAGAGGGTTGCGAAGTTAAACGAATTGATTAGAATAGAAGAAAAAACAAGAGCGAATATTGCTAAAATAAAATTATGACAGAAAAAACAAAATCAGGCGAAACCGAAGGTTTCGCTACCCGCAAACAAAGTTTGCGGGCAGAGGAATTAAAAGAAAGAGCAGTGCAGATTGCTGCGCAGGCAGGGCTTGCCACCGAGGAGGCTGTAAAAGGGTTTAAGGAAGAAGTTGAGCGCGAGAAAATAAAAAAAGTTGCTAAAAAAGTTTCTGAAACTTTAGTTCCTGTTGATCTCTATTTAGCTAGTGGAGTTCACATTGGGGTGCAGAGAAAAGTTGAGGGAATGAAAAAATTTATTTTTAAAGTCCGCTCAGATGGATTGGCAGTTTTGGATGTTGCAACAATTGATAAGCGAATAAAAGCTGTTGCTGTTTTTCTCTCAAAGTTTACTCCTGAAAAAGTAATGGTAATTTCTGGGAGAGACACAGGAAAAAAACCAGTTCAAAAATTTTGCGAACTAGCAGGATGCAGAGCAGTTGTTACAAGATTCATTCCAGGCTCGCTCACAAATCCAAGTCTTCCAAACTATATTGAGCCTGATTTAATTTTTGTTGTTGACCCTGGAGTTGATAGGCAGGCAATTCTGGAAGCATTAAGCATGAATATTCCAATAGTCGCATTGTGCGATACAAACAACATGACTCAAAATATTGATATGATTTTGCCTGCTAATAATAAAGGCAAAAAATCTTTGGCACTTGTATTTTGGCTTTTAGCCCGTGAATTTTTAAAGGCAGGGGGAAAAATAACTAGCGACGATGAATATAATTATAAGATAGAAGATTTTGAAGCAACTGATGTAAAAGAGGAAGCTGAAAAGAAGGGGAAATGATTTATAATTCCAAGCTTTAAACACTAATTATGTCAATTGAGATTTTTACTCTAGGCGGTTATGAAGAAGTAGGCCGCAACATGACTGCTGTCAAAGTTGGCCATCAGGTTATTATTCTGGACATGGGATTTTCTATGGAAAAAGTTTACATGCTAGAAGATGTTAGCTCGCTTTTTGGGGAGGCAGAACTAATCAGCAATGAAATAATCCCCGATGATGCGCCAATTAAAGATTTGCGCAATAAAGTAAATGCAATAGTTGCTTCGCATGGCCATTTGGATCATATTGGAGCTATTCCAATTCTTGCAAAAAAATATAATGCACCTGTTGTTGGAACTCCATTTACAACTGAGCTAATCATAGAGGAGTTAAAGGAGCAAAAAGCTAAACTTAAAAAAATAATTGCAATGGGCGCAGGAGAAGTTTTGGAGATTGGAGATATTTCAATTGAATTCATACACATAACACATTCAATCCCCCAGACAGTTTTCACTGCAATTCATACAGACGAGGGAGTTATTTTTTATGGAAGCGATTTTAAATTTGATAATTTCCAAATTCTTAGCAAGCGGCCGGATTACAAAAGAATTCGCGAACTTGGAAATGAGGGGGTGAGATGCTTGATAACAGAAGCTGTGCGCGCAGACGAATACAGAAAAACTCCAAGCGAAACAGTTGCAAAAGAGCTTTTGCGGAATACACTTCTGGAAACAATGAATGAGGACCGCGGAATTATAATAACAAGTTTTTCTTCTCACATAGAAAGGCTGAATTCAATTGTTGAGGCATCTAGAGAACTAAATCGCGAACTAATTTTTGTTGGTCGTTCGCTTGGAAAATATGTAAAGGTTGCAGAGCGCGTTGGAATCAGAAAATTCCCAGATATAGAGGTTGCGAACAAGCCAAAATCAATAAGAAGGGTTTTGTCCGAGGCTAGCAGAGATAAAGGGGATTATATTTTAGTTGTAACAGGCTCGCAGGGAGAGCCGACCTCTGTTCTTTCAAAAATAGTGAACAACACTTATGATTATAAACTGGAAGCAGGAGATGAGGTGATTTTTTCCTGCAACACTATCCCAAACCCCGGAAACATTGAAAACCGCAGATTAATAGAGGAAAAAATTTTAGCCAATGGGGCAAGGGTTTTTCAGGATGTTCATGTTTCAGGGCATGCAGCGCGCGAGGACCATAGAGACTTATTAAACATGCTAAGGCCTGATCACATAATTCCATGCCATGCTTTCTCTGAAAAGTTGAATGCTTACTGGAATCTTGCAAATGATATTAACAAGGAGTACAAGGAAGAAAAATATGTTCTAGGAGAGACTGTCCACTTATCAAAAAACGGAGCTAAAATTGTAATTTAAAATTACAAAGTTGCCTTTGTCAAATATTGCTTAAACTTCTCTGCTGGCGGATGTGGCTTTGGAAGAGGACTTGCCTGCGTCTGATAAACCGCCCTCAGCTTTTCGTAGAACTTTTCTTTTGCAACTGAAACCAAAGACTCGATGCGCTGCATTTTTTCAGCGTCTGTAATATGATAGCGCTGATCTTCAAATATGTGGAGAAGTGCATTGTTTATCAGCCCAAGAGTGTTGCTTCCCTCAAAAAATACTGCATCATAATAGTCCTTTACAGCATTTTCTGTTAATTCTATAACAATTTTTTTAGTATCAAACGGCACAGCAAAAAGTGGATGCACTAAATAAGTTGATTCATCTGAAAGGCGCACAGCAGAAATATAATTGCTTAAAAATAAAACTTCATCCCCCCTTTGCTTTGAGTACTCACAATAAGGCGCCTGCATATAG
>JBBIPJ010000072.1:0-4461 GCA_037442905.1 archaeon | reverse complement strand
TATCAACACCCATTGGCTCATCATATGTAAGCCTGTGGGACTGTGTCATTATTCGCGCACGATCAACAATTCTGCGCCCATCTGCCACTAATCCGCTTGTTGCCGCGCCAATGTGTTCATCAACTTGATATATTTTTTCTATAGATTCTGGAATCATCAGCTCCTCGGTTATGTTCTTGTCTGCTGCCAATACAACGCCGTCAGCATAGACAACTCCGAGAGAGACTGTTCCCTTCTTAACCGCTTCTCTTGCATATTCCACTTGGTACAATCTCCCTTGTGGAGAGAAGACAGTAATTGCGCGGTCATAACCCATCATCTGGGGGGATTGCATTTCTGCCATTTCTTAGTTTTTTCACCTCTCCTTTAATTTGTTATCATAAAGCGATTTTTGAATTCATATTAAAAGAGTTGGGAGTATTTAAGGTTTACTTTAAGTACTTTTCCTTTGTTTTTTTTATTGTCCCAGAAACACCGCGCACATTAATCACAACATCCTGCTCGTTAATTTTTGTTATGGCTGTTAGAGCAGCCAGAACTTTTTGCTGCACCTTGTGAGAGCATCTCAAAATTCCGCGCTGTTTTTCTTTGTCAAATTCAATAAGCCAGAGATTTTCCTCTGCAGTTCCAATCTCTCCATATAAACGCAAATTCGCGGCTGTGATTGCTTTTACAATATCCTGATCTGAAAAAATTCCTGTTGTAACTAATTCAAATGCGATATATCTCCAGTTTTCTTTTTGCGAGGGTTTTACTCTAAACTTTACCATTTACTTCGCTCACGATTTCTCTTTACAAGCTGAAAAGGATTTCTCAAGGCAGCAGTTTTTGCTTCCTCGTGTTTAAATCCCAAAGTTTCAGCAAATGCAATTATTTGCATTGCATTTCTTAAGCCATAAACATTTTGCGCCCCACTTGCAAGAATAATCGGAATTTTATATTTGCGCGCCAAATCCAAATTAAACTGCAACTTTGAAATTAAAGTTGCCCTTTTCATTCCGTAAACTCCGAGAAAATCTGCAATGTCAAATTCAAGAGCAACATTGTTTGCAGCGCAGTCGCGCGCAGCTGTCTGGTCAACAAAGGCATGCACAATAAAATCAATTTCACTATTTTCAGAGGCAGCCCTCATAGCCCGAGTGTCTTTTGCATTTACAACAATTAAGTCAACTTGATTTCTAAACTTATCAATTGCTTTTTTTACTTCGCCCTTTCTTTCTGCAGTAATTTCAACAGTGCTGACCAGATCTAAATTTGAATATTTTTCCTTTAATTCTCGGAATTTTTTAAAATCAAAATCGTTTTCAGAAATAACAGAGACCCCTCTTATACCAAATTGTGAAAAATATTGTGCGTGCTCCTCCTTTCTTGTTAAAATAAAGTTGTGCAAATCGTACATTTTCTTTGAAATTTGTTATTGCTAGACGCTTGAGGCTTGATGCTTGATGCTTCACAAAGGGTAGCTTCAATTGGTCAAATACTTCACTTGATAAGCAACTACCCTTTGTGTTGACGCCTAGGCGTCCAGCTTCCAGCTTCTAGCTTCCAGCCTTAATTTACTTCACTATCACTCGAATTTCCACCATATAACAATTGTTAAAATCATAATAATTATTCCAACTGCTAATGATTGTAAAGAATACATGCATGGCTCTCCTACATTATAAATTGGCTGCCCGCTGAAACTTTCAAAAATACATTTCGGCCCACCAAATCCTGTGTTCTGTGGAACATAGAAGAATCCGTAATATCCATAGCCAATTAGAATAAAGGCAATTACAAACAATGCTAGCTTTAAAGCATAGCCACGAGTGTTTTTCATAAAAAGTTGTAAATCAACAGAGTTTAAATTACTTGCGCAAACCGCGGGATTTTTTCCCTGCAGCCGACGATATTAAAGTGAGGTATTGTCAGCTGGCGCCAATGAAGGGACATTCGCCATGAAATTCGTGAAGCGAAGTCCCTTTAATTTCTGCTTTTATTCGCAACGAAAGCTTTGCTTTCGCGCGCATCGCGGAACTTCGTTCCGCAATGTTTCCCAACCTTGAAATTTATTTTCTTAGCCCTCGTGATTTCTTTCCTGCAGAAGTTAATCCTCTAAAAACTCTTCTCCTATTTTGCGGCTCGCAAATCCAATTTATATCTCTGTCTGCGCGTATTTGCGGATGATTTGGGTCAACTAAAATAATTTCATAAAACTCATAATGGCCATCATCCCCAACCCAATAACTATTTAGAACTTCCAAATTTGGATATTTTCTCTGCACTCTTTCCTCTGAAATTCTCTGCAAATTTTTGTCAGGATTGAAATAAACTCCGAGCTTTGTCGGCTTTCTTGCTGCAATTGCTCTTGAGCGTTTTCTTCCGCCCTTTCCTATTCGCGCGCGCACAACAACAAATCCTGACTTTGCTTTGTATCCAAGAGCCCTTGCCCTGTCAATCCTTGTTGGCTTTTCAAGTTTTTCAAAACGGAGCTGTTTTCTCCACTGAATATAGCGCTTTCGCTGCGTCTCTTTAGAAGGTTTTTTCCAGGCTTGTCTTAAGTATTTGTAGAAACCCATTTTTTCACCAGTTGGTTTTAGCTCATGCCGAAGCAATCATCACGCCGTCTGAACGGCTGCTAAGGCAAATAGAATGAATTAAGGTATTTAAAAAGGTTTTTATTCAATTTTTTGAAACTCAACAGGTCCTAAAATTTTTTTTGTTTTTACAATATGATATGGCTGTGTTAAAGCTAATGTTACTAAATCCCCTGGCTTTGGGGTTGTTTCATTTACATAAACAATTACTTTATCTGTTTTATCAATAATTTTTGTAATTTCAATTGAATACCCGCCTGTGTTTTTTTCGCCCATGAAAACTGCGATTACTGTTTCTTTTGAGAAATCAATTTTTGGAATTATGGACACGCCGTCGCAAACTGTTGATATGCCTCTATCAGTTGTAACATTTAAACAAGAAGGATATAACTTCCGCCATAAATCATAATATGTTTTATTATCGTTTATAACAAAATTCTCTTTTTTTGTGTGTGTTGAGTATTCTCCTTTTTCTATTGTTTCAAACGAGAGTTCTTTTTCTTGCGGTAGTTGCGTACAAGTATTTTTTAAACAAATTCCATAACATAAATTTGGGCCGCCATCATAATAATGGGGCGGTGTATAAGCTACTCCAATACATTCACATTTAATTCCAGTTATAGGGCCCCAGGAACTCCGACTTCCACAAGTTTTTGGATAAAAGAATATTATTAAAACTACCACAATCAAAACTCCAACCCCAATTAAAATTTTTTTGTTCATTTTATCACATTTTTATAAATTATGATTATTGAAACTAAAATTAAGATCGCTAGAAATAAGATTACTAGGTAATATTTTTCTAAATAAAACATTAGGTAAGATTCACCGTAGTATGGTCCAACTCTATCTCCTTCAACTTTCAGTTCTCCAGTATATGTGTATCCTATTTCTGAGCAAGCTTCAGTTAAATTATCAAAATCGTGGACAGAAAGACCATACTGTCTCCAACCTTCAGGGAGTCTGTATCTTATAAATTCATCTCCAGCCCAAAATGTTTTGCATTCTTTTAATTCATCATTAACAACAAATTGCACAGCTGCCGGTGCAGCTTGAGAGTATGCTGAAGAACTACCTAATGTTGTAAATAAAACTACTGCAATTAAAATTCCAAGTCCGATTAAGATTTTTTTATTTTCCATACTTATACTTGTAAATTACATAGAGCAGAATTACAGTTATGCCGATTATGAAAATTATTATTCCAGGATGCTGCAGTAAAAATAATTCTTTCGCCCCTGTCTCTGCAATCGGAGGCTGGATAGCAGGTGCTGCTTTTGTTAGCCCAGATGGAAGGGTTGTAAAATTTCCTGTGAAATTGCCAGCAGCAACTGCAGGCGCTCCACCGGCAGTTCCGGGCGCCTCTGTAGCAACCTGTGTTGCAAATAATCTCTCGCCTGCAAGGGATGCTTTTCTAAATCCACTAAACAAAAATTCAAGCGCTCCTGAAATCAAAGCTAAAGCTGCAAGAACAGGGATCAAACTTTTCAGAGTTTTGAAAATCTGCGCAGGCTGTGCTTTTGGCGCAATTAAAATAAATTTCTCAGCAGGCGCATAGTAATTTACCTTTTTTCCTTTTGGACTCCATCTTTTGTGATGAACTGTGATTAAGCCAACTTCTGAAAGCTTTTTTATGTTATAATCAATTGTTGTTAGGGGCAGAGTCAGTTTTTCAGAAATCTGCGAAGAGCTCAAAGGCTCATCTGAAAGAGTATCAAGAATTTTTCTGCATGTATCATTTGCAAGGACTTGGCTAATTTTTTTAGTGCTCTCGTCTAAAGGTGTGATTACAAGTTTCTTGTCCTTCTCGTTTTCCATGAAAAGTAAATGTTTTAATTATTTTAAATATTATCTGATAACTACGAATTCATTCGTAGCTATT
>JBBIPJ010000071.1:0-4491 GCA_037442905.1 archaeon | reverse complement strand
TCAAAACCCATAACCCAAAACTCAAAACCTGGACAAACTTCACAAATTTCAAAGAGTAAAAATGAAATGTGATTTATGCTCTCAAAAGGCAGTTGCATATTTAAAATATTTTAAGCGAAAACTCTGCAAAGAGCATTTTATTGAGCTTACAAACGACAGAATCAGAAAAAACCTCAGTAAAAACGAACTAGTTGATAAAAACGACAGAGTTGCAGTTGCGGTTTCAGGGGGAAAGGATTCAACAACTCTGCTCTATTCTTTGGCAAAATTTTCTGAAATATTCCCAATTGAATTAATCGGGATAACAATTAATGAGGGAATTCAAGGTTATAGGAGTGAGTCCTTGAAAGTTGTTGAAAAAAATTACAAAAAACTTGGAATTGAGTATAAAATTCTCAGCTACGAAAATGAGGTTGGCAAGCAAATGGACGAGATTGTTAAACAGGATAAGAGAATCCCCTGCTCGTATTGCGGTGTCTTTAGGAGAGATTTAATAAACAAGGCTGCAATTGAAGTTAATGCAGATAAAGTTGCAACTGGACATAATCTGGATGATGAGGTGCAGTCAATTTTGATGAATTATATACGCGGAGATTTTTCAAGATTGGCAAGGACAGGAGTTAAAACCGCTGCTGATAGCGGATTTGTTCAGAGAATTAAACCTTTGAGCGAAATTCCTGAAAAAGAAATCGCCCTCTATGCTGTGCTGAATGAATTTGATGTTTATTGGGGCGAATGCCCTTATTCACATGAAGCTTTTCGCAGTGAAATTCGCGATACTTTAAACAGATGGGAGGAAAAAAGCCCTGGAGTAAAGTTTCAAATTTTGCGCGGAGCTGAAAACTTAAAAGATTTATTGAAAGGAGCAATCGGAGAAGCGATTTTGTTTGAATGCGAAATTTGCGGAACTCCGTCTCCAAGCACTATTTGCAAAAGTTGTGAGATGAAAAAAGAAATAAAGTAGCACCGCAGCCTGAGTGGGAATCGCCGCTTACTATTAAACCGCGAAAAGCCCACAACTTTGCGGGCTTGCTCACATGCGCTTCGGCATTTCGCGTTTGTTTACCTCTTAATAGAGCTCCACTCCGCTTTCTGCAAGCACCTCGTGATTTACTTAGTGTTGCTTCCTTCCGGACCTCACACGATTCGCAAAGCATTCAGCCCTGCAGGGCGAAGCTTCTACGCCCTAGCAAGAGACAATAGCTGCGCACCAAGCCGCCTCAGGCATTCAGCAAGCCGTAAAGCAGATTTGCCTTATAGGAGACTGCTACCCTCCCGCCTAGCGGTGCCAGGAATTAGTTGTTTTTGGGGGTTTTTATTTCTTTTTAAACTGCGCTATTCCATAATGCCCATAATAAAAAGTTGCCATTTTTGCTATTTCTTTGTAAATTTGTAATATCTGGGGAACTTTCTCTTTTATTTTTTCCCGCTCGATTGTAAGCTGTAGCAACTTCATACCTCTGGCTTTTGTTTCCTTGAGCAGCAAAAAAAGAATTAATATATGTGCATTTTGGAGTGGTTGCTTAATGCCTCTTTCAAGTCCTCTTTCTTTTAATTTTCTTTTATAAAAGAGCAGCGGCTGTATAAACTTGACCTCATAAAATTGTTTTCCTCTTGTCAGACTCCATCCCGCAATTCCAAAAGCTCCCTGCTCTATTATAGTTTCTTCAATTTCCTCTGCCACCGCTGGAGTTTTAAATGGTCTCAGTCCTTTTGCATTTTGTCCATACCATTTTTTCATCCCACTGCATGAAAAATAAAAAAATGTTTGCGGCGTGATTTTAGAATCAACTTTCCAGACTTCTACCCCATCTGGGTAAGAAATAGCAGTTAGCTTCGAAGCAGACATTTTTGCATTAAATTCATTAAATATTCTCCGCATTTCTTCTAATTTCTCAACTTCTCGCGCGCGCTTTTTGCGCAAAACTCTTACCCTATTGCTGTCGCCGGCATTTCTCGCAGTTTTAATTGCCCTATTCAGGTTTGCAATCTTTTCTCCAAGTGGCAAAAAATCAATGCTCTCAAAATAATCCTGCATCTCCTTCTCGTTCATAAATTATTTTTCTTTATTCAGGATAATAAATCTTTCCGCCATGCCTTTTTAATATTCTGTTGGCACAGCTTTTTCTCCTAAAAGTTTTATAAATTCTTTCGGTTTGGTGTATTCCAGAAAATCCTCAAAATCTCTGTCAAGCGCAACTAAGTATTTTAGTCCAAGTTTCTTAACCGCAGAGATATGAATTAAATCTTTTTCTTTTATTTTTCCGCCCCATTTAACTATATAATCTTGAATCTCATCATCACGAATAAAAATTGTATTTTTTCTAATCAGTGTTTCAATAAGAAACACATATTGCCTGTTTCGCCGTGAGATAAGATATGTGCGCACCTCATCCAAAACTTTTTGTGTTATATATCCATTGAAGCGCTTATCTATCAGTGCCTCTAAAATTTTTGCAGAGTTGGAATCAGAAATTTCCAAGGCGAAAATAAAAGTAGAGCTGTCAAGATACGCTTCCATGTTTTGCACGCTCCATTTCTTTTATTATTTTCTGGGGCGTGCGCTTGTCCCTGGACAAATCTTTTTGTATTGCGCGGAGCATCATTTTCTGGTCAATGAGGTTTAAATCAACAGCAAATTTTAAGAGCGCCATTCTAATTGCTTCGCTCTTTGTTTCAGCAACTCCTGCATCCATTATGCGCGTGAGTATTTCTTCCTGCAATCCGTGAAATTTTATTGTTATTGCGCTCATAGTAAATCACTATGTTTATTATAGTAAATCACTATATATAGTTTACCACTCAGGATAATAAACCTTGCCCCCGTGCCTTTCAATTGTGTAGTCAGTTTGCGCTTCTTCTTTTTCACTGCTGGAAATTTTTCCGCTTTTAGAATAATTTTGTTCAAAAACACTCTGCCCATTGCTCTGGTTTGCTTTTTTCAGCGCATCTCTTGTGATTTTAATAATGTTTCTCATCTCATCTGTTCTGTATTCCTCTATAATTTCGCGCGGCTCTTTTTTATGTATTGGGTCAACCCAGAGATTTACAACTATGCTTGGCATTGCAATAATCGGGGAAACAAATTTTGTTATTTTCTCAAAAACTTTTTCCTCTTTTTTGATTTCAGTTTTCGCAGCCGGTTTTGAAAAAGTTTTTACCCAGATTGGGTTTGTGTAAGCAGTATAGCCGTTTTCTGTGCGCGCCACAAACCTGTAATAAGTGTCCTCTGCCAGAAATTTATCCTGCCAAACAAAATCTGGCTCAAAATATTTATTCGGCTGCAAAGTTTCTTCCAATTCCTCCCCATTCCAGATTTCAATTTCGCTTACCCTTCCAAAATCCAGATTTGAGGCTAACTGAATCTTAATTTTAACTTTATCCGAATCAGCTATTTGCGCCTCTTGCCCAAAAGTTGCGCCTTCAATTTGTGCAACTATTAAAGGCCCGTCAGAAATAAAAGAATTTCCGTCTATGAGCGCGCGCAAAATTCCTCGCTGCGAAAAATCTTCAGTATAAACATATGTTCTAGATTTTCCGAGCGTTTCCCAGTCTCCATGAGAATCGCTGCCTGCTCCGATGAAAACTTTCCTCCCATCTGCCAAAAGCTCATTCCATTTTCCCAAGCCTTTTTCTAATTCTGAAAAATCATCTTTCCATGTATCATAGTTCCAGATTTGCAGTCCTGTGAAAGGCAAATTATAATCCCCATCTTTCCACTCACTTCTGAATGGGTCACTGTAAAAAGGATGCCCAATATATCCTGCTCCGCCCTGCTTGTTTACATTTTGAACAACTTCTTTCGGACTGAGAGTTTTTGTTTTTCCATTTGCTTCCAATTCATCCCCTGGAATGTAATTTTCAATTCCGATTGCCAAAAAATGCCTGTATCTTTCAGCTCCTCCATTTACTGAAACTTCCTCGCCCGGAATAAAAACAATTTTATCATCCGAGTTTTCGCTTGCAAGCCTTACTAATTGCGGCCATTCACTCTCCCTTAGCGCAAATGAATGATCTGTTATTGCAATAAAATCCAGCCCGATTTTTTCTGCTGCTTCTTTTGTTTCCTCAATTTTGCCGCCAAGTTCAACTAAATTCCTTGAATAATTTGTGTGATAGTGAGTATCGCCAGCATACCAGTTTTCAATTCTTGGAAGAGGTTCGCCTGTGCGCCATACATTTATCTCTGCCAGAGCAGGAGCTGCACTAATTGAAATTACTAATATTATTATCAGCGGCAAGATTTTTTTGTTCATACAATTTAGCCGCCGCAAATCAAGTATTTAAAATTTTTTTAACTCTGTAACCCTCACTCCAGTTTATTTTAAGAAAGAAAAAGAAGCCCCCGCGCCCCAAGAAAAAGAAAGAATGGGCCCAGCCGGATTCGAACCAGCGAACTTCTCCGCTCTTCAGCCATTGCGAGCCTCACACATTTTGTGCGAGCCAGCACAAAGGGTAGGTTTTTTAGCTAACCAATTTGATAGCTACACA
>JBBIPJ010000070.1:0-4514 GCA_037442905.1 archaeon | reverse complement strand
CCGAATTTGGAAAATGCTTTATCAGGCGCGCCGGTTTATGTTGCTCAGGAAGAATCCGAGATTGGATTATTAAAATCACAGATAAAAACAGAAATTGAGCAAGTCCAGATCAAAACAGAGAAAAAAGGCGTTATAGTAAGAGCTGATACGCTTGGAAGTTTGGAGGCAATTGTAAAAATGTTAGAGGATGAAAAAATTACTGTCCGCCGGGCAAGCTTTGGAAACCTTTCACACGCGGATATTAGAGAAATAGAGATTGTGAAAAAAGAAAACCCTGCGCTTGCAGCAATTTTCGCGTTTAACATAAAAATTCCTGATGAGATTAAAAAAGAGGCTGATGATTTTGGAGTGAAAATTTTCTCAGGGAATGTTGTTTACTCTTTGATTGAGGATTACAAGATATGGGTTTCAGAGGAAGCAGAGCTTTCAAAAGAGGAATTGTTCAAAAGAGTTTCTCTGCCTGCAAAAATCCGCATAAAGCCTGGGTATGTTTTCAGGCAGAGCAAGCCTGCAATCTGCGGAGTTGAGGTTTTACTTGGAACAATTAAACCGCGCGCTGTTTTAATAAATGAGAGCGGATAGGAAATTGGAGAAGTAAAAGAAGTCCAGAGAGAGGGAAAGCCAATCAGCGAAGCAAAGGCCGGAGAGGATGTTGCTCTTTCAATTCAAGGAGCAGTTATTGGGAGAAATGTGAATGAGGGCGATTATTTATACACAAAAGTTTCTGTAAGGGATGCTCAATTATTAAAAACTAAACTTGCGGAATTATTGAGCGGAGAGGAATTGGAACTTTTAAGGGAAATTGAGAAGCTTACAAAAGTTTAAATACCAATTAGTTAATTGTTGTGCGTTGTGCGTAATGCGTGGTGCGTATGGCTTTTAAATTAGTCATCTCAGACCCAAAATCCGGAAAAAGCTTCCAGAAAGAATTTGAGCAAACCGGAATTTTAGTTGGAAAAAAAGTTGGAGAAACAATTAGCGGAGAAGCTTTTGGTTTATCAGGCTATGAATTACAAATAACAGGCGGCTCTGACAAAATTGGAGTTCCAATGCGGAAGGATGTTGAGGGTGCTGCAAGCAGAAGACTTTTGCTCACAAAAGGCGTTGGCTACCGCGCGAAATTTAAAATTAAAAAAGACGGAAAAGTTTGGTATGATGCTGAGCCTGCAGGCGCGCGAAAAAAGAAAAGAGTAAGAGGAAACACAATAGGGCCTGAAATTGTTCAGGTAAATTTTAAAGTTGTTAAAGCAGGACACACTCCTCTTGATAAAATTTTCCCTGCAAAGGACAGCGCGAAATTGGAAATTTCGCGCGCCGAAAGGAGCTCCGCTCCTTCCGGAAAAAAGGAAGAGAAAGCTGCTGAGCCTGCAAAGGCTTAGAAATTTTTCATATAGTGGTTTTGGGTTTTGAGTTTTGGGTTATGAGTTTAGTTATAATAAACTGAAGTGAGGGTGTCGGAGTTAGAAAAAGTTTATAAATCGAATTTTTGAGAGAAAATTATTATGCAAGACTTTAGAAAACTTGAAATTTATAAGGAATCTAAAAAGATTGCCATAGAAATATATTTGATTACATCAAAGTTTCCAAATGATGAATTATTTGGTATAATCTCTCAACTTAGAAGGGCTGCAGCTTCGATAGGTGCGAACATAGCAGAAGGCTGTGGTCGCGGGGGTAACAAAGATTTTCTTAGATTCTTGTACAATTCTACTGGTTCCTTGAGAGAGGTTGAACATTTTTTAGAACTCTCCAAAGACTTGGGATATATTGACGAATCTATATACATTGAGGTATCTAGAAGTCTTGATCGCCTCAGCAGAATGCTATTTTTATTTATTCGCCGCCTCAAAAACCCAAAACCCATTACCCATTACCCAAAACCAAACCGATAAATACTTCTATATCAATTTTATTAGGTTATGGACTTGCCAGAAGTAAACATCGGAATGGTCGGGCATATTGACCACGGAAAAACCACACTAACAGAAGCTCTGACAGGAGTCTGGGCTGCTCGCCATTCAGAGGAATTAAAGCGCGGAATTACAATTAAATTGGGATATGCTGATGCAACTTTTTATAAATGCGAAAAATGCAGCGCTCCTGAATGTTATTCAACAAATGAAAAATGTGCAAACGGACATGAAACAAAAAAATTGCGCAAGGTGAGTTTTGTTGATGCGCCTGGGCATGAAACTTTAATGGCAACTATGCTCTCTGGGGCTTCTCTAATGGACGGAGCGATTTTAGTTATAGCAGCAAATGAAAAATGCCCGCAGCCGCAGACAAAAGAGCACTTGATGGCACTGGATATAATTGGAGTAAAGAATGTAATAATTGCGCAGAACAAAATTGACCTTGTTAGTGAGCAGAGAACAAAAGAAAGTTATGAGGAAATCAAGAAATTTGTAAAAGGAACAGTTGCTGAAAATGCCCCTGTGATTCCAGTCTCCGCCCAGCACAGAGCAAATATTGATGTTTTGATTGAAACAATTGAAAATACAATTAAAACTCCTGAGAAAAAGGAAAATTCTCCGCCTTTAATGTTAATTGCGCGCAGTTTTGACATAAACAAGCCAGGAACTCCTATAGAAAATTTACATGGAGGAGTTTTGGGCGGAGCTCTTGTTGAGGGAACTTTAAAAACAAATGAGGAAATTGAAATTGCGCCAGGGTTTGATTCAAAAAGCACTGTAAAGACAAAAATTGTCAATATAAATGCAGTGAATCAAAGCGTTAAGGCAGTTACAAAAGGTGGAACTTTCGGGGTTGAAACACTTTTAGACCCAAGTTTGACAAAAGCCGATAGTTTAAGTGGGAGGGTTGCAGGGCTTCCTGGAAAATTGCCACCTGTTTACACTCAATTAAATATTGAAGTTCATTTATTAAAAAGAGTTGTTGGCGCAGAAGAAGAATTGGAAGTCAAACCTCTTGCTATTGGAGAAACTTTGATGCTAAATGTCTGGACTGCAACAACAGTCGGGATTGTTGCGTCTGGAAGAAAAGGAACTTTTTTGTTCAATTTAAAAATCCCTGTTAGCGCAAAAGCCGGCGCGCGTGTTACACTAGCAAGAAGGTTTGGAACAAGGTGGAGACTGATTGGATACGGGATTATAAAGTGATTATCGAATTTGGTGTAGCTCGCTTACTGAGGGAACAGGCATCCACTGCTTTATTCTTGTATGATTTTCAAGCATTGATTTGATATAATTTCTGCATTCATTTTCATTTTTTTCTTTCAATTCAGCTGAAATAAACATTGTCTGCAAATCATCCAATCCCCCAAGAGCCAAAAAGAATCCGCCCATATACGAATCATCAATGGTATATTTTTTCTCCAGATTAATTTCAGGTGCAAAAATTTTTATAACATCTCCGTTTTCTAAAGTTTTCACCCCGAAAACTTTTGGATTGTCTTTGTGGTTTTCAAAAACGATTTTTAAAATTTCCTGTGCAAAATACTCAAAAATTTTTCTTCTGGAAAAAATTCCACTCAATCCCATATTGTGTGCAACAAAATTTGAAATAAAATTTTGCTGCTTGTTGCTCCAATAGGTGTGCCTAATTGATTCTAAAAATGCGTGCTTTAAACAAAAATAATAAGTCTCCTGAAATTTTGTTGTCCTATCCTCAGTTATTTTGCTGCTTAACTTAAAAGAGTATTCAGGATTCCTCTCGCAGCCGCGAATATTTTCAGTGCAATTTTTTTTCATAATTTGCCTTAATATTTAAGTGGATAAAGTATTTAAATAAATCATTCTTATTCTGCGGACATGAAAAATTATGCCTTAGCAATTTTTATGCTTGTGCTAGTTTTGCTTTTTGCAGGCTGCATTTCCCAGCAAAAGCAGCCCAGTAATATTACCCCAATTATAAATGTAACAGGTGAGATAGAAAAAGCAAGAACAACAACTCCTCCTCCTGAAGAAACAGCTTCTGAAGCACTTGAGACAATTAGGAGCGAGGATCCTGCTGTGCAGGTGCGCAATTATTTAAGAACAAATCCTGTTGCAGTATTTCCCGGGGTTTCTGAGAGGATAATTGAAGTTGAGTTTGAAGGAAATCGCTCAATTTTAAGATTCAGAACTTCTACTCCAAATCCAAGGCAAGAGTCTATTTATTTGCTTGGGGTGCAGTTTTTGGTTTTCCCTGAAATTGCTGTTGCAAATGCAACAGGCTATAATGAGGAGGGGAAACAAATAATGTCCCCTGATTCAAGAACTCAGGAAAGGCGCAGCATTTATTGGAAAAAATACAGAACGCAGACTGACTGGTTCCCGAATTTGCAATTGCAGGCTGAGTGCAGAGTTGATACAGACTGCAATGACAACAGCAATTGCACAAAAGACATTTGCTTGGAAGATGGATTTTGCTCAAATGCCAAGATTGTAAGTTCGAGCTGCCCGTAAATTACGGTAAACGGTAAACAGTAGGCGGTAAACAGTTCGAACCAAAAACCGATAACTGAAAACTGACAACCTCACAATAGTTAGTGGTTGGTGGTGCGTAATGCGTTA
>JBBIPJ010000069.1:0-4565 GCA_037442905.1 archaeon | reverse complement strand
TTATGAAAAAACTCACAGTTGCAGCTGCACAGATTGGAATATCTGAAAATTTAGAGCAGAATCTCGGCAAAATTCTGAATTATTTGGAGCAGGCAAAGCAAAAAAAAGCAAACATAGTTGTTTTTCCAGAAACCTCTCTTTATCCAAATTTTGATGGGATTGAAAAAAACAGGCTTGAGCCGGCGCTTTCAAAAATTGCAGAATCCTGCAAAAAATCTGGCCTGTGGAGCGTTGTTGGCGCTTATGTAAAAGAAAATAGCTTTGTAAAAAATGCCGCTTATCTAATAAATCCAGGAGGTAAAATTCTACACACCCACTATAAGACCCGCAAATGGGAATCCGAAGAAGGGATTACCTGCGAGCCCTCTGAGTTTCCTGTTTTTGACACAGAGCTTGGAAAACTTGGCCTTGCAATTTGCTGGGATATATCAGACCAGAACATTATTGAGCAATTCAGGCAAAAAAATGTTGAAATAATCCTCTGCCCCTCCTGGATTCCTCCTGAAAACACCTCGCACTTTGCTGAAACAGTTCCACTTGGGCTGGCATTTTATACAGATTCTTTTGTAATTTTCGTGGACTCTCTCAAGGAAAACTTTGCGCGCAGCTGCATCTGCTCTCCAAGAAATTTTCTTGCAAGAGACTATGATAAAGAAGTCCTGCTGACAGCAGAGCTCGATCCTGAAAATCTTGAAGAGATGAAAAGTTTAAAAAATCCCTAAAGCGCCTCCCTTACTTTCTTTATGAATCCGCGCGAGCTTCTTTCCTTTATTATTGCTTCTCCGCCTTTTGTCTGAACCCTTTTTACAGTTTTAAATCCTAATTTAGTAGTAAGTCTATTCCCTGCTGATGTTTCAAGAACTGCAACAAGCCTTGTTACACCATATCTTTTAATAATAGCCTCTGTGCACAGTATAAGTTCTCTTGCTATGTGCTTCCCTTTCTCAGAAACTGCTAAAGATTCGTACAGTAAATTCCTTCCTTGTTTTTGTGGCAAAGGCAATAGCAAACTCCTTTGTAAAAGCTCTTCAAGTCTATTTAAATAAGAATCGTCCACCGGTAAAGTACAAATATATCCCACCGGCTCTTCTCTGTGGGTTGCCAAAAAAGTTCCGTTTGGAAAAAAATTAATTATTTCTCTAAAATGCTCAGCAGGCGCTCTGAGCTCTTCTGGAAAGCATCTTCTATCAATTTGCAGTATCTTAGTTATATCCCCCTCAGCTGCCAGATAATATCTTACCCCATCAACTTCTTTTACCAGTTCCATTTGCAAACTATATAATCTTACTTTTTATATTATATATAGTATGCAAAGAGAAGAGCATTTTTTAATTAAAAAAGAAGAATTTAAGCCAGCTTATTTGGAAACCTATAAAAGCGGTCTGTTAAAGGAAAAGGTAGAGGAAGCCCTGCAAATTCTTGAAAATTGTGATGTCTGCCCACGAAATTGTCATGTGGATAGAAGCGCGGACAAACGTGGAATTTGCATGACAGGCAGATATGCCCGAGTGAGCAGTTATTTTCCACATTTTGGAGAGGAAGATTGCCTGCGCGGCTATAATGGAAGCGGAACAATATTTTTTTCCTATTGCAATTTGAAATGTGTTTTCTGCCAGAACTATGATATCTCCTGGGGGGGAGAAGGAAAAATTTCCAAGCCAGAAGAAGTTGCAGAAATGATTCTCTCTCTGCAGGAGAGGGGCTGCCATAACATAAATTTTGTAACTCCGGAGCATGTTGTCCCGCAGCTTTTGGAGGCTCTGCTCATAGCTGTGAAAAATGGTTTGCATCTGCCAATAGTGTATAATACATCCGCCTATGATAGTATGCATTCCTTAAAACTTTTAGACGGTATTGTTGATATTTACATGCCTGACTTTAAGTTCTGGACCCCTGAAATTGCTTTTAAATACACCACTGCGCGCAATTATCCAGAAACTGCACGCAAAGCAATTAAAGAAATGCATTCCCAAGTTGGACCTTTAAAATTTGATGAAAAAGGAATTGCTCTAAGAGGAGTTTTAGTGAGGCACTTGGTTATGCCCTATCTTTTGAATGAAACAAAAGAAATTATGAATTTTTTAGCAAACCAAATTTCAAAGGATACCTATGTAAATATAATGGACCAGTACAGGCCTGAGGGAAAGGTTATACAAACAGAAAATTACCCAGAAATTAACAGGCATGTAACAAGTGCAGAGTACAGACAAGCAGTTGAGATTGCAAAAAAAGCCGGATTATACAGATTTGATGAAAGATGGCCAAGAAAGGGCGAATTGAATTTAGTTAATATGCTGCTCCGTTAAATCCTATGTTAACCTTCCGAATTTTACAAATGCAATTCTTCCCTCAAATTTCTCATTCAAAACCTACTGAAGCACTTGCGCACCAGTATATAACCCTGTACTAAGTTTCACTTTACCAACAATCCGAGCTTTGCCACAAACATGAGCATTGCCATAAACCTGAGCTTTGCCAAAAACCCAAGCTTTGCCATAAACCATAGCATTATCATAAACCCAAGCTTTGCCAAAAACCCAAGCTCTGTCAAAAACCAGAGCACCTCCATAAACCTTAGCATAACCATAAACCTGAGCTTTGTTAAAAACCCTAGCATAGCCATAAACCCAAGCATTATCAAAAACCAAAGCATTATCATAAACCCAGGCTCTACCTTCTTGTGAAAGGTTTTTCTCGCTTTCAATATAGCCTCCAAGTTCGCCTTTCTTCACATTGCCAAAATTAGTTAAGGCCTGTATCTGATACAGCTTCTTTCCACTAACTACCTTAAAATTTTCTGTCAATTCGTATTTTACCATTCTTAATCTCTTTTTTGACTATAAATATTTGTGAGCTTTTGATTACTCGGCTGGCCACTTTAAACTATTCAATTATAATAGATATTCTAGTGCCAAAAGTAGCTTTCAGAATTTTTGCTAAAACCTCTAATTCCTCTTCAGCCATTGGTGTTTCAATAATTACTTTTCCTGATTCTTTTCTTACATACCATGCGCTTTGGTAACCGTGCGGCTTAAAAGTTCCCTCTTCAGGAGGTTTTTTGGACGCTTCTTTTAATTTTTCAACTATAAATTTTTTTGGAGTTGGAACTTTCCTCTCCCTTGTCTGCGCTTCAATAAAGTTTGCAAGAGCATCTATTAATATTTCATAGTCCTCATCGCTTGTTGCAGAAAATAGAGCAGTGTGCATTTTACTTCCTATTTTTACAATTATCTCTGGCCCAGCTTCCGGGACTATTTTTATCCTATCAACTCCTTCAATTCTATCTTTAAACTTTAAAACCAATTGCCTAACTAACCCCTCTAAGTCTTCTTCTTTTTCAAAAAAAATATTCCAGCATTTCTTATCCTTGTCATAAGCACAAAATGAAGTTAAATTTTCAATAACAACAAAATTTCGCTTTTTGATTGTAACTTGAAACTCCTTTGGGCTTAGTTTTTTTCCAATCTGTACTGCACGCTCACTCATATAATTAGACAATACATTAAGTATATCATTCAAAAGATCTCCTGGAACAGTTATCTCTACTCTTGGACTTGCTACTTTTGTAGCAGGATACTTTTTTATAACAATATTTTCAGCCATGTTGACAAGGAATAAATATCTTAAAAACTATATATTGATTGCGCCACACTATAATTATGCAAAAAACAAAACCGCTTGAAAAATTGCTTAAAGTAAGCAGTTTAAAAATTTCTCTTATTCTGCGGGCTTTTAAAAAAGAGCATCCAGATTTTAGAAAACTTCAAGCAGAATATCTTGCAGAAAGGTTGAGTTACTTTCTGCGCTCAGATAGTGAAAAGCTCGCAAGATTTAAGCATGAGACAGGCCAGCCATTTCTCAATATTTTGCTTAAAACAAAAAGTGGAAATTGCATTGCTCTGGCAACGCTTTATAAAATTCTTGCAACTCGATTGAATTTGGATTGCAGAATAGCTTTCCACAAAAGAGTTTATCACGCGTACACCTATGTTTATAAAAACGGCCGCAGTTTTTTAATCGACCCAACTTACAGAGCTGTGGAAGGCGATAAAACATTTACACTTTTATATGCTGACTATAGTTATGATGATTCTTTTTTGGTTGAAGATAATTATCTAAAAATTTGGCTCGATGCAATAACTTATTTTAAAATTGGAAAATTTAGGGAATCCCTCAAAGCTTACAGGGCTTTCATAGCAAAGTACGAGGAGCACGCTTTAACTTGGTCAAATTATGGAGTAGTTCTAAAACATCTTTATGAGAGCGAGCAAGCAGAGGCAGCATTTAGAAGTGCAATTGAAACCAATCACAATTCTTTCGCAGGATGGTATAACTTGGCAAGGCTCTTCCACGAAACAAATAGAATTGATGATGCAAAAAGAGCTTATGTTGAAGCGCTGAGAATTGCAGAACAACAAAGAGAGCAGAAGGAAATTAAGAAAATAAAAGCCATACTTAAAAATATAGAGCTCGCAGCCCCTAAATAGGCATCCATAAGAAAGCTTTTTAACAGCCTCAGCCGCTTAACAAAGGTATGATGCCCTCACGGGCACCTCCGAATAAGA
>JBBIPJ010000068.1:0-4587 GCA_037442905.1 archaeon | reverse complement strand
CATTTATTCGCACCACGCATAACGCATTACGCACCACCAACCACTAACTATTGTGAGGTTGTCAGTTTTCAGTTGTCGGTTTTCAGTTCGAACTGATAACTGATAACCGATTACCGATAACCGTTTTTCTGTCTGCTGCCTACTGTTTACCGATTACCGCTAAACGCACTACGAATTTGCGGCTTATATAATAATATGAGAACTATTTAAAGCCGTCGCTGATTTAAGAATTTTGAAAATAAAAAAGGTGCCGGAGCTTTTAATCCGGCTTTGCCTTTAGCCGAGCAATATTTTCTTATTTTTTCTTTTATTTAAAGTTTTCTCGTTCAATAAACTCGTTCAAGTATTATAGAGTTAAAAAAATTTTAAATAGCCTATTCTTGAGTCTATTCATAGAAAAAGATGGCGGTAACGCCCGCCTTAAAAAAACAAATCCGATTATCCAATCATATAATTAATGAGTTTGCAGATATTTAAACTTTGCCAGCGTGGCGGAATGGTAACGCGTCCGCCTTTCGAGCGGAATCCGGTTATCCAATCGGAATGTGGGTTCAAGTCCCACCGCTGGCGCACCGGCCGGCTTTGTATTTCTAAAAAATTCTTGTGCCTAGCTGTGCTTCTTTATCAACATTTAGCAATATAACTCTGCCTTTTTCATCTGGAACCCCAAGCGTTAAAACTTCACTTTTAAAGTCGGCAATTTGTTTCGGCTCGAAATTTGTAACCGCAAGAACTAGGCGGTTTAATAAATCTTTGGGTTTATACAAATCAGTTATTTGCGCCGCGCTTTGTTTAATTCCAATTTGCGACCCAAAATCAATTTTTAGTGCATAGTATTTTTTCTTTGCGCCCGGGATTCCTTCCTTAACTTCAATTATCCTGCCTACGTGTATTTCAACTTTCTCAAAATCTTGATAGGATATTTTTCCCATTATTCTACCTTTGCTCTGCTAACTTATAAAATTTTAAAATTTACTACAAGCTACTAGCCACAAGCCCTTTATTTATTTCTGTCTCGGCGTAACTTCCAGTACAAGTCCAGCCCCAACTGTTGCTCCCATGTCTCTGATTGCAAATCTTCCCAGTGGCGGGAAATCAGCTGCCTTTTCAATGCAGAATGGCTTTGTCGGCTTTATTTTTACAACCGCTGCATCACCGCTTTTTAAAAATTCCGGATTCTCTTCCTTTACACTGCCTGTTGCAGGGTCTATTTTTTTCATTAACTCAACAAATGTGCACGCAACCTGAGCTGTGTGGCAGTGAAATACTGGAGTATATCCTGCAGTAATTGCTGTTGGGTGATTCAAAACAATAATCTGGGCAATAAACTCATCCGCAACTGTTGGAGGATTGCTTGCAAGCCCGCAAACATCTCCTCTCTTTACCTGGTCTTTTTCAACTCCTCTGACATTAAATCCAACATTGTCCCCTGGTTCTGCCTTTGGAAGCTGCTCGTGGTGCATCTCAACACTTTTTACCTCTCCAACCGCTGCGCTTGGCATGAAAACAATTTTGTCCCCTGGCTTTAAGACTCCTGTTTCAACTCTTCCCACAGGAACTGTTCCAACTCCTGTGATTGAGTAAACATCCTGAATCGGAACTCTCAAAGGTTTTGTTGTTGGTTTTTCAGGAGACTTTAAGTTATCAAATGCCTCTAGCAATGTTGGCCCTTTATACCAAGTCATGTGCTGCGAAGCTTTCTTTGTTATATTTTCACCTGATGGATAAGCAGCAAAAGGAACAAATGGAATTATATCCAGCTTATATCCTGTTGGCTTTAGCAAATCCATTACTTGCTTTTTCATGTCCTCATATTTTTTCTGATCCCAGCCAACCTCATCCATTTTATTAATTCCTACAATTAGCTGGTTTACTCCAAGTGTTTTCAAAAGCCACGCATGCTCCTTTGTTTGGGGCTGAATACCTTCCTTTGCAGAAACAATTAAAACAGCAGCATCTGCCTGTGAAGCGCCTGTAATCATATTCTTAACAAAGTCTCTGTGTCCAGGCGCATCAATAATTGTGAAATAATATTTTGGTGTTTCAAAACGTCTGTGGGCAACATCAATTGTCAATCCTCTTTCCCTTTCCTCTTTCATTCTGTCCATAACGAATGCGAGGTCAAAGGTTTCCTTTCCAAGTTTTTTTGCTTCCTCCCTGATTTTCTTCATTTCTGTTTCAGGGATATTTCCAGTATCATAGAGTATGCGGCCTACAGTTGTTGATTTTCCATGGTCAACATGTCCTGTAAACACTAAGTTTAGGTGTGGTTTTGAACTTACCATTTTTCTTCCTAAATTGAGGCTATTATAATATAAAGGGGTATATATAAAGGTTATTTTTCGCCTACCACGCTAATCTTATGTATGATGCCCTCACGGGCATTTTCGCTGTGAAATTTGTGTCACAAAGGGTAGGCTTCACTTGCTACCCTGTCCTGGGCTTTGTTGTTTTTGCGCAGCCCACCCTTTGTGAGGTTGTCAGTTTTCAGTTGTCGGTTTTCAGTTCGAACTGATAACTGATAACCGATTACCGTACTTTTTCTTTGAAATTTCCAGTGCGAGCCGCAAGCCGCAAGCTTTAATTTTTTTCCTTGCCGATCATTCCCATAACAACGCGCAAGCCTGCTATAAAGCGCTTTAAATCAGTCAATGAACGTATTTTTGCAATCTTCTTTAATATGAATTTTGGTCTCATATAAAATCTACGGAATGCCTCTCTATGAATTGCCAGCAATTCGTTTCTATCCTTATACCCGCTTGGGACAAACACAGCAGACCATCCGTGATAATTTTCGAGTGTAGTATCTAAAGTACCATATTGTTCATATGTATTCCAAAGCTGTGTCCCTGGGTAGGGTGTTGTGAGCGAGAACTGAGCATAATCAGGGTCAAGTTCAATAGCAAAATCTATTGTTTTTCTGGCCTTTTCTGGTGTTTCGCCTGGCAAGCCAAGCATAAACGAACCTCTTATCTCTATCCCTTCTGCCTGTGTGGCTCGCACTGCCTTTCTCATCTGCTCTACTGTCATAAGTTTTCTCATATTCTTCAATAGTTCATCATCGCCTGCCTCAATTCCATAGAATATGTTCCAGCATCCTGCCTCCTTCATATGTTTTAGCAAGGGTGGGTCTACAAGATCAAGCCTTGTATAGCAACTCCATACAATGTTTATATTTTCTCTCTTCAGTGCATCGCAGAACTCATGTACCCATTTCTTATCCTTCGTAAATATATCATCCCAAAAAGCAATTTCTTTTGTGCCATAATCTGATATAAGTTGTTTTATCTCCCCTATCACATTTTGTACAGAGCGCTGCCTGAATTTTCCAAGTGCATCAAAGCAAAAAGTGCATGTATAAATACACCCTCTTGAAGTCATTATCTGCGTTACATTTGGCGATGTTTTGTAAGCATTTGGCAATGAAGTGTATTTTTTCATATCCAATAGATGTCGCGCAGGATATGGCAAACTATCAAGATCCTTTACTTTGCCACAATGAACTATTTTCGCCTCTTTGTATTTTGGAAGGTCCATCAAAACTTCATTTATGATTGCGTCTGCCTCATCTACGAGAATTATATCAGCAACTGTTTCTTTAGAAAGTTGTTCTGGCATGACTGTTGCATGCGGTCCGCCCAGCATAATTGTTATATTTGGCGATACTTTTTTTATCTCTGAACAAAGTCCTTTTGTGACTTCAGCTAATGATGTAATTGTTGCTATACCAACTACATCCGGCTGAAAGGTTCTGACCTCCTCAAGAATATGATTTACTCTGTAATCATTTACAGGGCAATCCATGATGCGCACTTCATGCCCATCTTTTTCCAGAACAGCCGCCATATAGCATAATCCTAAAGGCGGAAGAAAGCCACCCACATTTCCTATGGCATGCCCATATCGCGCCTCCAATGTTTGCGGTGGAAAAATTAATAAAACTTTCATTTTTACCTGCTTAAATCTAACTCATCGTCTTGTACATATGGTATGCCTAGTTTTATGGACATGTAAGCTTTTTGCAGCTCCCTCCCAAGATATGCAGCGTGATCCGCTCTGTCTATAATTTTTTCTCTTATGATTGTTTGATAAATTTCAGTTGGTGTTTTTCCATAAACTTTTACTTCTACTACGTTTCTTTTTCCGCAAAATCCTACTTCAATTAATTCTTTTTCAGGGATTGTTCGTATAAGAAAATATCCCTTTTTATCGAGGACGAATTCTTTTGCATCATCATAGAAAGCTTCAATTTCTCTGTATTTATCAGAAGTTCTAACACTTGTATCCACTATTTTTTTTCGTGTTCCCATATCTGCTACTGCGATAACATTTACTGGGCATTTTTCTGCAGCTTCAATAATTTGTGAAGCTGTTTTCTCATCACACTCAACCACTTTTGTTTGATATCCATTTTTTGTTTCTGCACCCACTAGATTGGCTTTTGAGCTGTCTTCTTCAAAAAATTCTGGAGCAGTTTTTGTACAATTGAATGAGCCTATACATTTCTCTTTGTGATATTCTATTCTAAATACTTTCATTTCTTACTCAACTTTAATTTCTTAGGTAAAAATCTCTATTCAAGAATAT
>JBBIPJ010000067.1:0-4618 GCA_037442905.1 archaeon | reverse complement strand
ACAACTAAAAACCCTGCGCCTGTTGAAGGAGTGCCAAGAGCAATGCTGGCATATAATAATCCAAAAATAACTCCCATGAGTAAAATGAACCATCCGCTGAACTCAAATACTTTCCAGACATGGCGTTTTGGCATAACACTATAATTGTTGTATGCAGAATTTATAAAGGTTTTTATTTTAAATTCTCGGTAAATCTCTGAAGAAATCGTTCTTTGTCCGCAAGTCTTATTTTGCAGCCCGCTGCTTTTGCATGCCCCCCTCCGTGCGCGCCCTCTAAATTTTGTATCGCCTTTTTAATTAAATCAGGAAAAGAAACATCTGCCTTTACTGTGCGAAAACTCATAAGATAATGCTCATTTTCAATTTCTCCTATTATCACAATTTTATCCGGATACATTTCCTGAATTTTATTTGCAATTTCCCCGCGCAGATAAAATTTTGGCTTTATTTCATAAAGAATAACTTTTCCATCTGCAATAAAGAGTGCTTTTTGCTTGTGCTCCTGTACTAATCGATTTATTTCAGCCCAGACTTCTTTTTCCCAAACTGCGAGTTCGCTTTTAATTAAATCCTGCGGATTTTTTGCTTTTAGCAAGATTTGAACAGCTTCTTTTACTTTTTCTTTTGCATCCGCTGCATTTAACAAGTCAACTAAATAGTTGAAATTAATTTTTGAATATTTTTTCTTAACTTTTTTTAAAAATTCAGCTGCAGGAAGAAATCCTTTATCTGCAATTATTCCTGCCGCAGCGAGCCAGTCAGTATTTCTGCAAATTTGCCAGCTCAAAAATGAGGTTGGACTTATATAACTATCCGGAACATTAAAAAAATGCGGATTAAGGTAAAGCGCTTTCCCAAAATCATCCTCAAAAATTTTATGGTGGTCAATAATTAATACATTTATTCTTTGCGAAAGTTCTTTAATAGTGTTTCTAGCTTCTCCGCCCAAATCCAAAATTATTATATTCTTAGGATTTAGTTTTTTAATATCTTCATTCAAATGTGCAGAAATTGTTGCACCGTCGCTTGTTCTTTGGATAATTTTATTTTTCCGTTTTTCTAAATAATGCGTAAACATTACTGCAGAGCTCATTCCATCTGCATCAGAATCATGGACAATAACTGTTGTTCCTCTGAAAGAATTGAGAAATTCGCGCGCTTTTTCCTGAATAAGCATATCAGTGATTTCCTGTTTTTTTCTATCTGAAACTTGAACAACAACAATTCCTTTTCCCGGCTGTCCATAAATTACCCCATATCCAGTATCAGCATTTAAAATTGCTGCAAGTGTAAGCAAATCCTCCTCTCCTGTAATTTCAATTTTTACAATTGCTCCTGCAAATTCAAGCGCTTCCTTAACTTTGTTCCAAGCGTCTAGGGAAATAGTTCCTGCTTTGTTTTTTGCATGCAGTTTTACTGTTCCAAATTTTTTTAGAACTTTTTTATTTTTTTCAGAGATTTTTTTGCGCATAATTTTGTAATCAACAATTGCAACTCTCGGAGTTAATCCCAGTTTTGCGCAGGTTTGTGTAACTCTGTCTCCAACACAGATGACATTTCCCTTAAAATTAGCAGAAAGCTGTTTTTCCTTAATCAGTTTCCCAAGTGGCTTTCTAACATATTTCTTAATCTCCTCATTAATAACAAAATCTTGTATCATAGCTGCGCTTGTCCTAGGATACTTTTAAATCTTTCGAATAATAAATGCTAGTATGCTTAAAATTTTTTCAACTGCAGAGCATTTGGAAAGCCGCTTATGGGAAATAGATTTTTTAAGAGGAGTAGCGATAATTATGATGATAATTTCAAATTTTATTACAGACTTGGATTACTTCAATATCTCAGATATAAATTCGCTTTCAGGCTTTTGGTGGTTTTTCTCAAGAACAACAGCAGTAATTTTTATTTTTTTAGTTGGAGTTTCTCTGACACTGAGCTATTCCAGATCAGAAGAAGCAGTGTTCAGGCTAAAATCTTTAAAGCGCGGAATGAAAATTTTTAGCTGGGGTTTAATAATTACTCCTGTTAGCTGGATTTTTTTAAGGCAGAACTTAATTTTGTTCGGGGTTTTGCATTTAATTGGAATTTCAATTATTCTTTCATATCCGCTCCTGAAGTTTCGCCTTGTAAATTTATTTTTAGGCGCGCTTTTAATTGCAATATGGACTTATTCCCAAAATTTCTGGGTTAATTCCATATGGCTGTTGTGGCTAATCCCTATTACTAATTATTTTTCTGTTGATTACCTCCCTTTGATTCCATGGTTTAGTGCTGTTTTAATTGGAATTTTTATTGGCAATTTACTTTATGCTCGCGGGGTAAGAACTTTTAAAGTTCCGCGGCTTGAAAAATTGTTTTTAACAAAATTTCTAACCTTTTTAGGAAGAAATTCTTTGCTTATTTATCTAATCCACCAACCAATTCTGATTTTATTGTTGAAAATTTTGGGCACGCAGGGGGTAGTTGCTTAACTAAGGAATTATTTGCCCAATGAAACTACCCCCTGCGCAGCTAAAATATGGGAGCAATAAGTTCCTTTCATGACAAAATGCTGGCAGTCGCAGCTCCACTTTTTTGAGCGCTTGTTAAACAAAATCTCATGCTCCTGCTCGCTTCCAGGCACTTCAAAATAAATTGTTGTGTTTGTTTCACCTCTTTTTGAAATTCCAACTCTGATTTTTTCAGCCTTTCTTATTCTTGTTTTGATTTTCCCACTTAACTTTTCCTTTGCGCGCTGAAAATCAATTTCACTCTCAACTTTGAAAAAACTTTGCAATTGAGGGTCGACTTTTATAACTTCGCTCACAGGGAGAAAATAAATTTTTGTCAAATAATTCAAAGCTTCTGCAATTGTTTGTTTATCATCATTTGCTGCGCGCTCAAAAGCCCTCAAAGCAGGCTTTATTTTATAAAGAGCATGCAAACTTTCAATCTCGTCGTTTGCATGCTGCGGAATTATTGCATTTTGCTCAGCTCCCTGTTTTCTTAAAATTAGTTCAACTGTCTTTTTTTCTATTAAAGGCATGTTTGTCCTTGCAAAAAAGACAAATTCCGCGCCAGGAATATTTTTGCACGCATTCAAAGCTGTTAAGGCTGCTGTTAGCTCGTTTTTATTTTTGTTTAAATTAACAAGCACATCTTCTCCCAGTTGCCTTGCGTATATATTCTGCTGGTCAAAGCTATTAACAACAACTAAAATCTTATCAAACAAAACTTTTAATCTATAGTAAGTAATTTGCAAAATGCTTTCCCCATAAATCTGAAGCAAATTTTTGTCATTCTGCAAACTAGTGAAATTGCTGTCTGCGATTAAAACTGCTATTTTCAATTTTTTTGTTTCCATCCTCCCTAACTCAAATTAAAGTTGTCTGAAAGTATTATAAGCCCTTTGCAACAACCGATCTCAGCTAATCTAAGGTATAACGTTCCGAATTGAAAACAATTACTTTATTCTCTATTATAGTTGCCTCCATGTGTTAATTGCTCGTTGCAATGCAGTTAAATTTCCAACAACTGCAAAGCCAATCATAACCCATTCAAGAAAAGTGAAGTTAAAAATTTCAACAATTCCCAATTTGAGCAAAGTATAGTGTATAAGTGGGGCAAGAACTAAAATTAAAAGCCTTGTTGCTCTTCCAAGATATCCTGAATAATCTCTTTTTCCAATCAAAGCCTGGGCCTGTGTTCCCATATAGCTTAATAAAATTACTCCAATTATCGCAAAAAATCCCAGAATATCATCAACCCATGGACTGAACATCAATCCTCCTATGATAAAAACGTCCGCATATCTATCTAAAACATGGTCTAAAAAATCACCGCGCTTTGAAGCAAGTTTTGAAACTCTTGCTAGCGCTCCGTCCATTGCATCTGAGAATCCGCTTATTGCAACAAACAAACTTGCTAACAACAAAAATAATTCTTTCCCTGTGTAAAAAGCGTATCCAGTCAGAATTGCAAAAATTAAAGCAAGCCATGTAAAGTAATCTGGATTAACCCCCTTTAAACGCATGGCTATTTTATTCAGTATGTGGTCTGTAATTGGCCTATAGGAATCCAAAACCATAAAAGGCTTAAATACTGCTGCCTTTAAAAATTTTGGCTTACAGCCGACGCCGTTAAAGTAAGGTATTGTCAGCTGGCGCCAATGGGACTACATCACAAAGGGTAGGTTTATTAGCTAACCAATTTGATAGCTACACAATGAGTAGGTTTATGAGCTATCAAATATTATAGCTACCCAGCCTACTCATTGTGATCCAGCCTACCCTTTGTGTAGGGGCATGCTCGCCTCTTTGAAATTTGTGAGCTCGCAGCCCCTAAATAGACCTTTGCTATGTATATTAGAATGAGAGTCACAATAAACAAAGAGGGATATCCGTACATTTTCATAGCATTGTTAGCAGCGGCTCTTTCCTCTTCCTTTGATTTGCATTTTGCAACTTACGCATTTTTATTTTTAATAGGGTTTTTTTCAGTTTTCTTTCGCGATCCACAGAGGAAAATTCCAACTACAAAAAATATTATTGTTTCCCCAGCAGATGGGAGAGTAAAAAGTATTAAAGATTATGGCGCGTTTAAAGCTGTCCATGTTTTTATCGGTCCGCTTGATGTTCAT
>JBBIPJ010000066.1:0-4636 GCA_037442905.1 archaeon | reverse complement strand
GAGCTGACTCTTTGCGATTTGTTTATGGTGCTTATGCAAGTTTAAAGGAAACCGAATGTCATCTGACGCTAGCCCATGACTTAGGATACGTCACTAACGAAACTTATAAAGAATATACTGAAAAAATAGATCATCTTTCAAGAATGATGAATAACTTTTCTCAATGTATCCAGGAAAAATTAAACGCAAAACGCACCACGCATAACGCATAACTTCGTTATTTCGCTTTCTTGAATTTCTCCTCAAACTCATCCGCAAGCTTTTCAATCTTCTCAGCAGCATTTTTCAAAGCTGTTAATGGACTTCCGGATTCTGTTTGCACAATTATTTGCGGATTTCCAGTTAAAGGATGTTGAATAACAAAAGCTGCTGATTTAACTCTTTTATCTTCGTACAGAACTTCCTTTAGCAAATTCAAAAAAGTTGCTGTTTCGCCAACAACTTCGGCTTGCAGCATGTTGTCTTCTTCCTTGAGAATTTTTAGTTCCATGCGAGTTCTATTATAGAGTTTGGAGTTATTTATAAACCTTTAGAAATTGTCCAGTTTATAATCATCCTGTTTTCTCAATCCAAGTACAATCTCCAATTCCTGCGGGCTTAAAATCGGCTTCTCAAAAGCTTCTATATCATCCAGCGGAATTCTCGGGCAGGCTGTGTTAACATAGGCGTCCAATTTAAAATTCTGCAATTCTGAATAATTAATTGTGTCAAAAACCAAAATCTCCGCATTTTTTCCAGCATTTTCAATCTGCCCCTTTAATTTTTCTGCTAATTTTTCTCTTTTCTGCCCTGGCTTTGTTGTGACTAAAATTCCAAAACTCTCTGCGCCTTTTGCCTTTTCAATTTTTGTTGCAATTTGTGAAAGAATTTTATTTTTAAACTCTGTTAATTCTCTAACTTGATTAAATTCTGGATCAGCAACATAAACTTTTTTTTCAGTGTCAATTGCTAATGGAAGCGGATGAAAATTTCCTGTTCCAATATACAAATAGCAATCCACTTTTTCTTTCAAAACACTGCCTGCGCTCCAATCACAGCCCAAAAGTTGTCCCTCTTTCGCAGATTTTCCTTTTGGTTGCGCAGTGAAAACTTCTTTCCCACTTTTTTCAAGAATTTCTTTTGCCTTATTTAAGCTTTCAATATGCTGAATTGTTGTTACTAAGCCGATTTTTTGCTCTTTTATTTCGGCTGCAGCTTTTTGCACAACTTTTTCAATATTCAAGTCTGATTGAATTTCTAAATACAACGTTTTAATTTTGCTCTGAACCCCAAAATTCGCATGCCCAAAGTGCAATAATAAATCAGCCCCAAGTTTTTGCGCTTCCAAACCTCTTAGATCGCAGCCACCAAAGTTGCTTCCATTTAAAACAAAAATCTCAGCCCCATTAGAATATTTTCTAACTTCATTCTCAATTTCAGCGGATTTTATCTTCAAACCATCTGGCAGTTGCAGAGCTATTTTTTTCGCATTTCCAATTTGCCCCGCATATTTTAAAATTGCTTCTTTTAATTTGTAGCCCATCTTTGAATGAAGTGAGGAGATGCTCGGAGAGCATAGCTCACCTCTCACTGCCCATAGCCTTTATTTACCCCAAGCGCTTACTTCTTTTTATGTCTTTGGAGAATTTAATTCTTGCATTTGAAGTTGCATCCTTTTACGGCTCAATTTTCTTTGCGATAATTATTTTCGTGATTCTCTGGCTGAAAGAGGATAAAAAGCTTTTGCTGCTTTTTATTTTTGATTTTATTGCTATTTCGCTTATTGTTTATGGATTGAAGTTTTTCATCCGCGCCCCGCGCCCACAGCCCATTGCTCAAAGCCCACCGCCTTTTTACGAAACTTCTTTTCCAAGCGGCCACTCTGCGCGCGCATTTCTGTATTCAGTTATACTCTCACAGAGATTTAGTGGACTTTTCCAGCAACTTCTTTTTTTATTAGCAATCTTAGCGGCCATTGGAAGAATTGTTGTAGGAGCCCATAATCCAATAGATGTGATTGTTGGAAGCTTAATTGGATTTGGAATTAGCTGGCTTTCAATAATATATAAAAGTAAAATTTTAAAATTAGGTAAGGTCTTCTAGATGCTCAGGGATTTGCTCCCCGCCGCGCGACCTCTCCAAAATTATTCTTCTCTCAGTCTCAGCTATTAATTTTCTTGTTGCAATTGCAGTATCTGCATTTACACTTATTGAATCAATTCCCTCCTCAACTAAAAATTTAGTAAACTCTGGGTAATTTGAAGGTGCTTGCCCACAAATTCCAACCACACAATTATTTTGGTGTGCAACTCTGATTAGATGCGCAACTGCTCTTAAGATAGCTTCATTTCTTTCATCAAAATATCCCAATTGAGTTAGCATTTCACTATCCCTGTCAACCCCGAGAATTAATTGCGTTAAATCATTGCTGCCTATAGAAAATCCATCAACAAGCTTTGCAAATTTATCAGCTAAAATAATGTTGCTTGGAACCTCTGCCATCATGTAAAGTTTTAAATCATTCCCCCTCCTCAATCCTTCTTCCTCCATAATTCGGCTTACATTTTCAACATCGCTCAGAGTTCTAACAAAAGGGAGCATTATCCAAACATTTCTCAGCCCCATCTGTTCGCGGACTTTTTTAATTGCTCTTAATTCAAGGCGGAAAGCTTTTTCATATTTAGGAGATGTATATCTAGAGCACCCTCTCCATCCTATCATTGGATTTTGCTCATCCTGCTCGTATTTTTCTCCGCCCCTCAGAGAGCGATATTCATTTGTTTTGAAATCTGATAAGCGAAGAATTACAGGCCTTGGGTTAAATGCGCGCGCAACTTTTGAAATTCCATCTGCTAAAGCATCTATAAATTTATGCTCCTGCCCTTTTTCAATTAGAGCAAGGGGATGCTCCCCAATCGCAGAAGCAAAAATAAATTCCTCTCGCATTAATCCAACTCCATCGACAGGCAATTTAGAAACCTCCTCGGCTCTGCTTGGAACTCCGAGATTTACATAAAGTTTTGTAGCTGTTACAACCTGAGGAATTTGCTCAACTTCTATTCGCCTTTCTTCTCCAACTTGTACTCCAACTGCGCCCTCATACACAATCCCCTTTATTGCATCTACTGTAATTAACATATCATCGCGCAAAACTCTAGTAGCATTTCCAGTTCCAACAATGCAGGGAATCCCAAGCTCCCTGCTTACAATTGCGGCGTGACACGTAATTCCCCCTTCATTTGTAATTATTGCAACAGCCCTTTCCATTGCCGGCACCATGTCAGGAGTTGTCATTGTTGTAACAAGAATATCGCCCTTCTGGATTTTTGAAAGCTCTTCCAGATTAGAAATTATTTTTACTTTTCCAGCAACTTTTCCAGGGGATGCTCCAAAACCTTTTACCACTCCGCCCTCAGGCATTTTTTCTACTCTAGGGGTTTCAGCTTTTTCAATTTCTAAAATTGTCTCCTCGAATTCTGGCAGGGTCTCAGAAACCTTGGGAACTGATACTTCTTTTTCCAGAACGCTTTCAATATCTTCATGCTCTGTCTCAACAGTTGCCACTTCTATTTCTGGAATTCCTGCTTCCTTTTCTAAAATCTCCTCTATATCATCTGTTTGTGTTGCTGTTTGCTTTATAATAAGAGTTGCCGGCATCTGACTTTCAACTTTTTTTATTGTGGTTACTGCACGGGTCTGTAAAATAAAAATCTGTCCGTCCTCAATTCCCCATTCAATGTCCTGCGGCCAGGCATAATGGTCTTCAATTCTTTTTCCAAACTTTGCAAGAGTGAAAAGCTCATCATCAGTCAAAACTTGCTTTTTTGCAATTTCCTGGGAAAGATTTACTTTCTTTGTTCTTCCTTTTTCCAAATCCCGAGTGTACATAAAAGGTTTTTCGCTTATCTTTTTTAAAACAAGTTTTCCTGTTTTTTTATCAATAACATAATAATCAGGAGTTATTTCTCCAGAAACAACAGCTTCTCCAAGCCCCCAGGCAGCTTCAATTGCAATTTTGTTCAAATCATTTGTTGTAGGATCTACAGTAAAGAGAACTCCGCTCTTGTAGGAATCAACCATTTTCTGTACAACAACCGACATTGAAACTCTATCATGAGCAAACCCTTTTTGTGCACGGTAAAATATTGCACGCGGCTCGAATAAGGAGGCCCAGCATTCTTTTACAGCATTGAGGAGTTCATTCTTTCCCCTAACATTTAGAAGGGTTTTTTGCTGTCCAGCAAAACTTGCATCTGGTAAATCCTCTGCAGTTGCACTACTCCTTACTGCAACAAATTCTCCGCTTTCAAAAATTGCTCCAGCAATTCTTATTGTTCCAGAAGAAAGCTTATCATAAGCAGCTGTGATTTCTTTTCCTATTTGTGAAGGAATTTCAGAATTTATAATTATATTTTTAATTTTTTTTGAAACAGCGTTTAATTTATCAGTATCCTCAACATTTAGATTTCTTAAAAGCTCATTTATTTCATCACGAATTCCAGCGTCATCCAGAAATTTATTATAAGTCTGTGCAGTTACCACAAATCCATTTGGGACTGGTAGATTTGCACGCAAAAGTTCTCCAAGATTTGCAGCCTTTCCTCCTGCAGTGCCAACATCCCTTTTAGTGATGTCCTTAAACCACACTATTGTTGCC
>JBBIPJ010000065.1:0-4641 GCA_037442905.1 archaeon | reverse complement strand
GGCTCACAAAGGGTAGGCTGGATCACAATGAGTAGGCTGGGTAGCTATAATATTTAATAGCTCATAAACCTACTCATTGTGTAGCTATCAAATTGGTTAGCTAAAAAACCTACCCTTTGTGCTGGCTCGCATATAAAGAGCGCCGCTCGCAGGGCTGACAAAATGGTTGTGGTCCCCAGTTCAAATCTGGGCGGCCCCATTTTTCTAATAAACCAATTCATCAGGTTTTTAACTTTTACCTTAGGAAAGCTTATATACCTGATAAACAATATAAAATCAGGTAAAAGCAATGGAAAATTATATGGCATCAGCTAAAGTTATGGAACACTATCAAATAGTGATTCCTGCAGATATGAGAAAAGATATGCACATAAATGTAGGGGACATTTTAATATTGCGCAAGGAAAAAGGCCAAATAGTGATATCTGATGTTTTTAAAAAGAAAAAACCGTCTCTCCTTAATTTGGTGGCTTTGGGAAAGGCAAAAAAGCCAACAAATGCGCAGGATCTGAAAAAGCGCATACAAAGGGGCGAAAAGCTGCATGATCTTCGTTGATACTGGAGTTTTTATAGGTGCTGTTATTGCTAATGATGACTACCATGTGGAAGCGGCCAAACTTATAAAAATCTTTAAAGAGAGAAAAGAGGATGTTGTAATATCGAATCTTGTTTTAGTAGAAGTTATAACTGCAATAGGTTATGCATTGGGTGGCAAAACTGCGAATACTGTTTATGGGGAATTAACAAGTAATCCCCATCTCATAATAGTATATCCCAGCAAGCAGGTTTTTGATTATGCAATGCTGTGGCATTTAAAATATGATGGTAATATTGGTTTAAACGACCTGGTATCATATGAAATAATGCGAAATATGAATATTGAAAAAATAGCCAGCTTTGATTCTGATTTTGACAGGATTGAGGGGATAAAGAGAATAACAAAATTATAAAAGTTTAAATATAAGTTTAGACACTAAATTAGAGAACAAATATGAAAACTAGTGATTGTCTTCCTGCATAATAAGAAAAAAGACCTTGCTAGTTTGAACTCTAATTCTGAAAAATTAAAAATAAGTGATTGTCTTCCACCGTTGTCAGTGGAAAAAGTATAAAACTATTGTTCTAAAGATTGGAAGTACAAGCTTAATTACTAAATCAGAGATTGACCATAAAAAGTTAACTAAGCTTATTTTAGAAATTTCAGAACTCTATAAACAGGGATTTGATATTGTACTTATTACTTCAGGGGCAATTTCCGATGGCGAAGGAAAAATTAATTCGGAAAGTACTATAATAAGCAAACAAGCTGCGGCTGCTGTTGGGCAAGCTTATCTTATTTCTAAGTATGTTATTCATTTTGGAGAAAATGATATTAAAATAGGGCAAATACTCTTAAAAAGAAATGACTTGTGCAAAAAAGGTAATTTAAAATCTGTTAAGATATGCTTCTAAAAAATAGGATTTTGCCAATTATAAATGAAAATGATGTTACCTCTCTGGATGGAATAGAGGGAGAATGGGATAATGATATAATTGCAGCCAAAATAGCTAGTGCAATTAACGCAGATTTGTTAATAATTTTGACCGATGTGGAAGGATTGCTCATAAATGGGAGGAGGGTTGAAAAAAATAGGATTGAGAAAAGAACAGCAACAAAAATGGCAGCACAGGTTGTAGTTGGTTCTGGAAAAAAGTTCTTGAATCAGAACTAAAAATAGGAGAGTTAATTAATTTGGTGAAAACAAAAGGTGGTACTACTGAAGCTGGTCTGAAAATACTTGAACAGGAAGATTTTTCTACTATTTTTAATGATGCTATTGAAGCAGCAAATAAGTGCGCAAAAGAATTAGAAAGGAATATAAAACATCTTGAATTAGATGAGTCTAATGGCAGAAGAAAAAGAAATAATCGGAATAACAGCTAAAAAGAATCAGGATTTTTCCGAGTGGTATAATCAAGTTGTTCTAAAGGCAAAACTCGCTGATTTTACTGCTGTAAAAGGCTTTATGGCAATTTTGCCGAATGCTTATGAGATTTGGGAAAAGATTCAGGAATATTTCAATGCAAAAATAAAAGCGCTCGGGCACAGGAATGCATATTTTCCTGCGGTGATTCCGGAAAGTTTTTTAAAAAAGGAAAAGGAGCACATTGAAGGATTTGTTCCTGAGGTTTTCTGGATAACACACGGAGGAGCTGATGAGTTAGAGGAAAAATTAGCTCTTCGCCCAACCTCTGAAACAATAATAATGGATTCTTATTCAAAACTTGTAAAAAGCTGGCGCGATTTGCCAATTCTGTTTAATGTGTGGTGCTCTGTTTTCCGCCATGAAACAAAAATGACAAAATTATTTTTGCGAACAAGGGAATTTTTGTGGCAGGAAGGGCATACAGTTCATAAAAATAAAGAGGAAGCTGATAAAGAAGTGCTAACAATTTTAGATATCTATCAGAAAATGTGCCTCGAGTTATTGGCAATTCCAACTTTAAAAGGCTATAAAAGTGAAAAAGAAAGGTTCGCAGGCGCGCTTTTTACAACAACATTGGAAGCATTAATGCCTGATGGCCGAGCTTTGCAGATGGGAACCTCTCATAATTTGGGGCAGAATTTTGCAACTGCTTTTGGGATTAAATTTATGGATAAGGATGAATCAGAGAAATATGTTTGGACAACAAGCTGGGGATTTTCAACAAGATTAATTGGCGCGCTTGTAATGGCTCATGGAGATGACAAAGGACTTGTCTTGCCGCCAAAAGTTGCGCCGATTCAAATTGTAATTGTTCCGATTTTATTTGAAGATACAAAAACAAAAGTTTTGAAAGCAAGCCAGAATATTGAGAGCAGGCTTTCTAAAAAATTCAGGGTTAAGCATGATTTCAGAGAAGAATATACAGCAGGCTGGAAATTTAATGAATGGGAACTTTATGGAGTGCCTTTGAGAATAGAAATCGGGCCAAAGGATGTTGAAAAAAACCAAGTGATTCTCGTGCGCCGCGATAATGGAAAAAAGGAAATTGTGAAAATGAAAGAGCTTGAAAATATTGTTCCAAAAATTTTGGAAAAAATTCAATCAGATTTGCTTGGCCGCGCACAGAAATTTTTGAAAGATAACACAAGAACTGCATCTAGTTATGCAGAATTTAGAAAAATTATAGAGGAAAAACGCGGTCTTATTAAGAGCGGGTGGTGCGGTGGTGCGGAGTGTGAGGACAAAATTCAGGAAGATACAACTGCGACTATAAGAACAATTCCATTTGAGCAGCCGAAAAATTTAGGAGAATGCATTAAATGCGGGAATAAAGCGAAGTTTGTTGTTTATTGGGCAAAGAGTTATTAATAGCTATTCTCATAAAATAATTATGGCATTGCTAGCTTTTGAAGAAAAAATTCTAAATAAAATAAAAGTACCATCAGAAAATGATCCGCAGAGACCAGAATTTCCTCCGGATAATCCAAAATTTCCGGCAACACCAACTTATGAGATTGATGTTCCTGATTTTACAAATGTTTGGCTTAAAGATGAAAGCGGAAATCCAACTGGAACACATAAAGATAGGATGGCATGGGAAATAATCGTAACATACAGAGACTTTCTAATAGCAAAAAAGAGTGGCCAGATAGATGAATTGCCGCAGATGTCAATTATAAGTTTTGGCAGCGCTGCAATTGCAATTCAATCACAGTTGCGCAGATATGGGCTGCCTAATCTAAAAGTTCTTTTAGATAAAAATTTTATAGCTCCAGAAATGTATTCTGCTCTAAAAAAGCTGGGCTGCGTAATTTATGAAACTGATTTAGCAAAAAAACCATTTCACTGGAAGGAAATTTTAGCTTTGACAGATAATCCAAAAGGTTTTGATATAACCTCGAATGAAGCACTAGACCCAACAACAAGATTTTATGACTGGATGAGTTATGAGATAATAAATAATAATCCGGATTATGTTTTTATTCCATTTGGGACTGGAAATTTGTATGAAAATGTTTTAAACATTAATAAAAAGGAGGTTACGACTGAAATACACGATCCGCGTTTCATGGGCAATGTAAAAATTTTGCGCAACTGCAATTTTATCGGAGCAACAACAAATAATCCAAGAAGCAAAGCTGATAAATTATACAGCCCGTATTTGCCTTTTGTTCACTATGATGAGCAGTGGATAAAATTGTATAGATACGCTGGATATTGTGGGCCGGAATCATATGTATATTTAATAAAAGAAAGTTTTCTAGATAAGGCAATGAATTTAGCAGAAAAACAGGGAATTAACTGCGAGCCATCTGGAATCGCAGGCCTAGGATTAATGTTACAGATGAAAAATTCTCTGCCGAAGAATAAGAAATATTTGATTGTAAATACAGGAAAAACAAAATTGCCCTAAGCCTCATACTCCATTATCTCATCAATCAAACCAGCCTGAGAAATAAGCATCCTTCTGCAGCAGTATCTTGTTATTTTTAAATCGTCCAAAATATTTTTCGTGTTTTCTCCAGAGTCCACTCTTTTCTTAAACTCCTCATACTGCGAGGCAATTGGTTTGCCGCATGTAAAGCATCTTACTGGAATTATCATTTTTTTCCCTTGAATTTTTTTAAGGGGCTGCGGTTTTCTGTTCTTAAATTGTTTTGGGGGGTGCGGGGGT
>JBBIPJ010000064.1:3714-4748 GCA_037442905.1 archaeon | reverse complement strand
ACACCTTAATTTACTTCACAACAAACTATTTAATTTAAAAGACTTACTTTATATTTTATGCAAGAATCTGTTGTCACTAAAAAGGCAATGTTTATCTTAGCCCTTATTGGAATTATTACAATTGCTGCTACTTATTTCATATTAACACAAACTTCGCCAAAAGTGAGCGGACTTGCAACAGGAACAGCAACTGTCAGCGTTAATGAACTGGTTTCAATGAGCCTCCAGCAGGCAACTGTTGATTTCGGAGACTTGGTGCAGGGCGGGGAGAATAATACAACAGATGACAAGCCCTCTCCGTTTAAGGTGAGAAATGACGGCAATACTTTGCTCGATGTAAGCGTGAGGGCAACCTCTTTCGTCTTCTCTGGAACAGGAGCAGGAAACAACACGAACAAGTTCCAGTTTATGGCAGGAAATGTTTCCGGGGAATCAAACGCATTTTCCTGGGGCAATTCAATTACCAGCTTTACCAACTTTACAGATGTTAATCAAAAAGTTATTGCTTCCCTCAATTATTCAGATTCAGCAGATGAAGCAGAAACCGAAATACAAATAAGAGTTCCAAGTGATGAGGGGCTTGGAAACAAAAGCGCGGATGTTATTTTTACAGCGTCGCAGAGTAGTTAGAGTTTTAAAGTTATGAAGTAAATTAAGGCTGGAAGCTAGAAGCTTGACGCTGGACGCCTAGGCTTCAAGCCTCAAGCCTCAAGCGTCAAGCCCCAATTTACTTCAACAGATTTATATAGAAATATTTCTTAAGAAAGCTTATGTTAAATAATAAAGCTGTTGGGGCAAAATTAGCAGTAATATTTGCCATAATCTTTTTTTTCTCGCTTCTGAGCGGGGCAAGGGCAATTGGAATTACTCCTGCAAGATACCAGCTGGATTTCCAGCCAAACATGGAGGGCGACATAAATTTCTGCGTCATAAACAATGAGAAGAAAAATACTCCGATTGAACTCTATGTCAAGGGCGATTTGCAGCAATATGTTACCCTGAGTGAAAAAACTTCTTCCCTGTCTCCATTGGAT
>JBBIPJ010000064.1:3085-3693 GCA_037442905.1 archaeon | reverse complement strand
AAATTGCCTTCTGAGATAGGGGGAGGGCATCACGATACAAGAATAGGCGTGGTTGAGGGCGTTTCAACAGAGGTGAGTGGCACAGGAGTTGCAGCGCGCCTTGGAGTTGAATTGCAATTTTGGGTAGAGGCTCCTGTTCCTGGAAAACTTGTAACTGTAAAAATTGAATCTGCTGATGCTATTCTTGTCGGGCAGATGCTGAATGCAAAAGTTATCCTGAAAAATGAGGGAAAGGAGAATGTAAAGGCAAAAGCTGTTTTTGAAATTATTGACGCAGGAAGCGGGAATGTGCTCACAAGATTGGAGAGCGCTGAGGCTGCTCTTAATGTCCAGCAAACAAGGGAAGAAAGCTTTACCTGGGCGGGGACAACAGTTGTAGGAGATTACAGGATAAAGGCAACTGTTTTTTATGACGGAATATCAAACAGCGCAGAAAAGCCTCTTGTGGTTGGCGGATTGTATGTAAAAATAAACAAATTAAAAGTTAGCGAGGTAAAAAAAGGCGGAATACAGAAAATCCCTATTGAGATTCAGAGCTACTGGAATGAAAAAATTGAAAGGGTTTCTGCAGAGCTTGCAATAAGAGGGGCTGACGGGACAGCCGTTGG
>JBBIPJ010000064.1:0-3075 GCA_037442905.1 archaeon | reverse complement strand
TGTAAAAAGCGATGCTGTTGATTTGGATGCCTGGAAAGTTGAAACTTTAACAGCTTTCTGGGACACAACAGATGTTCCTCTTGGGAATTACAATGTTAGTGTAAGAGTTTTTTACAGGGACAAAACAACTGATGCAACATTTAATCTTGCTGTTGTGAGAGAAATTTCTCTGGGCAGCGGAGCTATCAGGATAGCTCTTATAATAGGCGTGGTTGCAATACTTTTATTGGTCTTTGGAGCGATTATCTATTCAAATTTGAAAAGGAAAAAGAAGTAATTTGATGGAGAGAGAAAATTATTTTCTGGAGAAGGTAAATCTAATACTATTAGCCATGGCTTTTTCTATTTTAGCAGTTCTTTCAGCAAGTGCAAGTGCTCAAACAGGAAATGTAACAATACAAATTGTCAGCGGTGGAAATTTAAGCGTAAATGTAACTGATGCTGACACTGGAAGTGCAATTGCAAGCGCAAATATCACTATTAGAGAGCAGGGTGGAAATGAGATACTGGGCAATGGGACAACAAACTCTTCTGGAATCTTTATATCAAGCCAGCTTTTGGCTGGAAATTATACTGTAAACGCCAGCAAATCAGGGTACGATTCAAACAGCACAAATGCAACAGTATTGAATGGCACAACAGTTAATGTTTTTATCACTCTGAAATCACCAGTCGCCAGTCCAGGAGGTGGCGGTGGTGGCGGAGTTGGGGGTGGCGGGGGCGCAGGAGAAGGCAAAAAAGAGAAAGAGCCTGATATTGATTTTGAAAAAGCTGACGAGCACAGAAAAAAAGCGCGCGAAGGAGACTCATATACAATGAGAATCACAGGCCCAATAGAGAGAACAGAAGCAGGAGTTGCATTGCTAGCAAAGGGCGGAAAACTGGAATTTGAGGAGCACACAATTTTAATTAATGATATAGTTCAAAAAAGAGTAAATATAACTGTAAACTCAACTCCAACAACCCTTCTATTAGGAGTTGGAGAAGCTGGATATGTTGACTTTGAAAAAGATGGAAGAAATGATGTAAAAATAGTTGTGAATTCGGTGCAGGAAAATAGAGCAGACATAACTTTTACTTCTCTAAGAACTGTGCGCGTGCTTTCGTATCCTGCTCAAATTTTCATCCCGCAGGGTAGTTCTGACCTCTATTTAGTTAGTGTGGCAAATTTTGGGGCAGAGGAACAAAAAGATATTACAGTTTCTGTAATTGGCTCCCCGCATGAATTAAATGTAACTCCAAAAATAATTGAAAGCTTGAGAAAGAATGAAATTGGTATATATGCAATTTCGCTTGCAGTTCCGGATGATGCTGAGGTTGAAAAAAGAAAATTAATTTTAAAAGTAACATCAAACAAAATCACAACAGAATATGAAATGATTTTAAATGTTGAGGAAAATTTAGAGCTCTCATTTGATATAAGGGAGAAAAAAAGAATTGAACGAGAAATTTCAAACGCGCAGCTAGTTGCAACTGAAATCTGGAACTCTGCTCTGCAAAAACAATTGCAGGGACTGGATGTGGGCAGAGTGCTTTCTTTTTTAAGAACAGCAACTAGAAATTTAAATGAGGCAAAAATTGCTTTAGATTTAAATGAACTTCAGAAAGCTAATGGACTAGCTCGAGAGGCAAAAAAACAGATTGAGGAGGCTGTTATTGCGCTTGGCAGAGCAAGAATTGCCACAAGCAAAATTGCTTTCTATGCTGTTATTATATTAGCGGTTTTAATTGCCGCTTTCCTAATTGCAAAATATGCAAAGAAGATTAGAGAAAGTATTAGGAAGAAAAAAGAGCTCAGGGAAATTGAGGAGAAGCTTGAGAAGTGGGAGAAAAAATAATTGAATTTTCAGGAAGTGTCTATTTTAGACTCTGATAAATTAAGGGTTTTATCAACAAGCATTGAAATCTCTTTAACAAATGGGGCATGCTCCTCTATGTCCGAGGCAAAGAAAACTGCTTTTGTGTTTGTTCTCCTGATTTCATCAACAAGCTTTTGCACAAAGTTTATTGCTTCCCTTTCCTTATCCGAATTGTGCAGGTATAAAAAATTAAGGGAATCCAAAACAAAATAGGTGAAGTTTTTACCAAGGGCAAGTTTTGCAGCTTCTTGAATTTCAACCAAGTCAGTTGGGGAATCAAGGAAAGCGTGCTTTTTCTCCCCTGTGTCAAGTCCTTCCTGTTTTGATATGCAGTCCAGAAAGAAAATTCCTTCACTCTTAATACCTCTTTGCTCAAATCCCCTCATAAGAGATTCACAGGATTCTCCAAAAGCAAGATAGCAGGTGTTCTTATCATCAGTTTTTTTAATAAAGGAAAGTAGAGAATCGTTATAGGATTCAGGTGGCAAAACAACTAGGACAATATTCTTTTTTGACAATAAATCTGCTACTATAAGCCCAATGTCTAAATTAACCATCTCTGCCAATTATAAGTCATACATATGGCTATAAATATTTTTTTGCTATAAAACAGAGAAAGCTTTTTAAAAGTGCAAATTAATTGGGATTGCATGAATTACACAGAAAATACTCTGTATTACTATCAGAGCGATTCGCCCAATACACACTTTGAGTGCGGCGGTATTTTTGATGTTCATGTCATTCCTGTCCTGCTGGAGATGTTTGAAACACATTTACTTGCGGATGTTGTTAATAAACAGATTTTAGAAAATGATTATGGAGAGGTTTCAATGGCTTTGTACGAGGAGAAGGAAAGATTGGAAATTTTATTGGATAAGATAAAAACAACAGGTTTGGTAAGCGAGTTTGACACTGAAAAAAAAGAAATAGGAATAGGAAATTATTATGAATATTTTTCATTGCTAAAGCCTGCGCATGGAGGAAAAGTTTTTTGGGCGTCAGGATTAATTCCAGCGCAGGGCGGAGCAGAAATATCTGATAAGGTAAGATTGTTTGTTACAAGGTTTGTTGAGGATATTGGTAATCTCGGGTATAACCCAACAAAAACTGAGAAGAGCGTTTTGCAAAAATAATATTAAGTTTGTAGTAAGTAGTTAGTGGTGCGTGGTGCGTAAAAAATGGTTATGGGTTATGGGTAATGAGTTATGAGTTCTGA
>JBBIPJ010000063.1:0-4889 GCA_037442905.1 archaeon | reverse complement strand
CAGTAACTTTAACAGCATCTCCTTCAACTGGTTCAACTTTTTCAAGCTGGAGTGGCTGCACTAGCACAAGTGGTAATAATTGCAAAGTTTCAATGACTGCTGCAAAAACAGTAACTGCAAGTTTCAAAGCGCAGTGGAGCTCACAGACTAGCGGGACTTCAAATACTCTTCTTGGGGTTGATTTTGTTGATGTGAATAATGGATGGGCTGTTGGTGAGGGAGGAACAATTTTAAAAACAACTAATGGAGGAACTACTTGGAGTGCACAGACTAGCGGGACTTCAAGACATCTTTATGGGGTTGATTTTGTTGATGCGAATACTGGATGGGCTGTTGGTACTGGTGGAAAAATTTTAAAGTATTAATGTTGGCAGTACAATAGCTGCAGGTTTCACAGTTGCATCAAACACAACTATACCAAAAAGTGCAACTTAACTAAATATTTAAATACTTAATCATTCACTTTTTATTCTATGTACTTAGAAAAATTCCTGGCTGGAAACTTTGTTAAGTTAGTGCTTGCTGTAGTTCTAGCCGGCTTTGTTGTGGGAGTTGCAGCTTTCGGGCCAACCCCTACAGCATATTTACTGAGGGGCGGAGAGCAGGTTAATGCAGACGCAGGCCCTGACCAAAGTGTTATGCTCGGGAATCCTGTTATTTTAAATGGCGGAAACTCAAAAGCAGAGCCAGGGCAGAAAATTGTAAAATATAATTGGCGAATAATTTCCCCGGCATTGGAGGGGCCAAAAGAATTCAGCGGAGTTGTTTACAGATTCACTCCTGAAAAATCAGGGAATTATCAGGCAGAGTTAACTGTAATTACAGATAAGGGCGCAAGAGACAGGGATACTGCTTTTATAACTGTTCGCGCAAGGGGGCAGGAAGGATTTTCAAGGAAAATTTATGCAAAAGTTGCGAACAGATACTGCACTCCAAATAAAGAGTGTTCAATTGGCTGGGCAGCATATGCAATTGAGGGAACTATAAAACAATATACAATTGATTTTGGAGATGGGCAAACTGAAACAAAAGAAGTTTCTACTAAAACACTTTCAACCGTGAGCAAGCACACTTACGCAAAAGAAGGAACTTATGAATTCAAACTCACTGTTACTTCAAGCACAAAAGAGGTTGTAGAGGCAACCGCAACAATAAAAGTCACAACGCAATTACCAGCGCCAATTGTGAGACAGCCAACAAATATAACCCCAAACAACCCTCCTGTTGCAAACGCAGGCGAGGATTTCAGCTGCACACTTGGAACAGCGTGCAGTTTTGATGCAACAAAAAGTACTGATTCTGACGGGAAAATTATAACCTACACATGGAGCTTCGGTGATGGAACTTCTGCAAGAGGAGCAACAGCAACCCACACTTATTCCACTGCAGGAAAATATCTTGCAATCCTGAAAGTTGTTGATGACAAAGGCGCAGCCTCAACTGATAGCGTGGTTGTAACTGTCACGGCATCAAACGAAACTCCGATTTCAACACCTGTGGTGAGTTCTGGATACTAATTTATAGGGAATTAAATTATTTCTATTTTTACCAAATGGGCTCGTGGTCTAGTGGTTATGACGCCACTCTCACACAGTGGAGGTCGCAAGTTCGAATCTTGCCGGGCCCACTCATTTTATATCGGCTTCACTGGTGCAGTGATAAATAGGAAGGGAATTGCTAAACCGATATAAAATGATAAATTATTAAATACTTGCGCGCCCACATTCAGGTTATGCCTGAAGATGAAATTGATTTATCTCAGCTTGTAACTGAAATTTCTAGAAGGATTTCTTCACGCTTATTGGAACTTTTTCAGAGAGGAAACGCATTATCAAGAGTTGGATATGCTGGTTATTCTCTTGAAGATGCTTTGCGTGCTTACGATGAGGCCCTTGAAGAAGCCCCAAGTTTTTTGGAGGCATGGAACAATAAAGGCTGCGCTCTTTGGCACCTAGGAAGATATAAAGACGCTTTAGAATGTTTTGAAAAAGCACTTGAACTTGCACCGAATTTTGATATTGCCCTACAAAATAAAGCAGGAATTCTTCATGCAATGGGCAAATATGCTGAAGCCATTCGCATTTATGATGAATTATTGGGCGAAAACAGAGAAAATTGGCGCGCACTTTATGGAAAAGGAAGAGCATTGTTTTACTTGCATAATTTTGGTGAAGCTGACAAGTATTATAAGCTGGCTTATTTTTTCAGCGCACGCGAACTTTTTGAGCAAAAAAATTTTAAATTTGCTTTAGATTCTATAAACAGAGCATTAAAAATTGAGCCACAAAATAGAGAGTTTCTAAGATTAAAAATAAAGATTTTGCATGCACTTGGTAGGAACAGAGAAGCGCAACAAATAATTGATTCGATTGAGCACCCCTTTTGATTAAGAAAGAAATATAAACAACAATTCAAAACAAATTCCCATGCCCACCTGCACAACCTGCAATTCAGAAACAACAGATGGAATAGTTTGCTTTACTTGTAACAATCCAGTCCACAAAAACTGCTCAAAAATGTTCAACAACAAACGCTATTGTAAAAAGGATTCGCGCAAGGCGCGCAAACTTTATGATTTGGCGCGCGGGTTGTAATTTTTATAATGAAAAGATTTTCTAAACCAAACTGGCAAAAACAAATTGCTCTTGAGAGAATTGTAATTTTATTTTCAGAGGCTGAAAAAAATTTTAAAAATAAGCCGGAGCGCGCAAAAAATTATTTGAAACAGGCTTGGAGAATCGCACTCCATTCTAGAGTTAGAATCCCACGCGAATTAAAAAGAAAATTCTGCAAAAAATGTTTTTCTTATTTAAAGCCCGGAGTTTCCGCAGTTGTGCGCTTAAACAAGCAGAGATTAATTATAACCTGTAAAAACTGCGGCGCTGTGAAAAGGACCCCCTATAGGCAAAAACCATAATTTTTAAATATAAGTAAATTCACTTTTCATTGTAATGGCAACTCTGTTTGAAAGCGGAAGCCCTGTATCTTTTAAAATATTGCTATTCGCATTAGTAGTTGCTGTTGTCGCTGGAGTCGGGCTTGCAACATCAGGCTCTCCAACAGCATTTTTCGGGATTGATTTAACTGCTCCTGCTGTTTCTATTTCATTTTCCCCAAATATTGCAGTTGGGCAGGATCACTTAATTATTGCCAGTGCAACAGATGTATCTGGAATATCGCAGGTTGAAATTTATATTGATAATGCCTTGAAAAAAACTTGCACAAACTCCCCGTGCACATACTCGGCTGCTTATAACACTCCGGGGGAGCATTCAGTCTATGCCACTGCGCGTGATGGCTCGCCAAGCAGAAACCAGAAAATTTCAGCAGCGCAAACATTTGTTGTTTCTGAGCCAGAAGTTACAATGCTGCTTGGAACAGGTGTTATAACAGCAACAGAGATTGAGCTTTTCTGGAGCGAGCACCCTAAACACGGCTCAACTCCAGGAAATTACTATATAGTTTTTGGAAACAACGCACCGCTGATATACTCCACAAAAACATCAGCAAACCTTTTTGGATTATCTCCTGGGAAAACTTATAGCATATATGTAGCTGCTGTTGAAAAGGACACAGGAGCAATTGTTGGAAAATCAGATAGTGTTACTGTAACAACGCTTTCTGGGTAATTTAGAAAACTAAATAAATAACCTTATATTCTGTGAAGTAAATTAAGCTGGAGGCTGGAAGCTTGAAGCTAGACGCTTGATGCCTAGGCTTCAAACTTCAAGCCTCAAGCGTCGAGCCTCAAGCCTCAACACAAAGGGTAGTTGCTTATCAGGTGAAGTACTTGACCAATTGAAGCTACCCTTTGTGAAGCGTCAAGCATTAAGCAATAACAAATTTCATAGAAAAATGACAAAAGTCTTTGATGTAGATGCAAATGATTTGATAGAATTTGCAAAGGAAGAGCTGAAGAAAAATGAAAGTCTAGCTGTTCCAGAGTGGGCACTTTTTGTGAAATCAGGAGTTTCCAGAGAAAGGCCGCCTGAACAGGAGGATTTTTGGTATATACGCGCCGCGGCTTTGTTAAGGAAACTTTATGTTAAAGGCCCAATAGGAATTTCAAGATTAAAAACAGAATACGGCGGAAGAAAAAATCGCGGCTCAAAGCCAGAGCATCACTATTCAGGCGGGGGAAAAATTATCCGCGTTCTCCTGCAGCAATTGGAAAAAGCAGGCTATGTAAAAAAAGGAAAAAAGGGGCGCGAAATAACTCCTGCAGGGATTAAATTTTTGGATTCAATTGCTTTCAAAGTTTTTAAAACCCCAAAAGCCCAGAAGGTTGAAAAAGAGGTTCGCCCAGAGCTTGAAAAGATTGAAAAGGAAAAGGCAAGGGAAGCAAAGAAAAAGCCAGAGGAAATTAAGATTGTTGAGCCTGTTAAGAAAAAGAAATAGGGCAGGGCTCGGAGCATACAAAAATAATAAATAGCTGTAATTTTATTAATTTTGAATATGGCCTTTTCTAGAGGCGAAAGAAGTCTTTCCAAAGAGCTAAGAGCATTTCGGCATAAACTAGTGCTCGTTCTTGACAAGAATACAGGAGAGCTTTACAAAGGTATTTGCTCAGCTGTTGATGAAACAGTGGAGGGGTGGTATAGAACACGTTTTAAATTTTATTGGAAGTTCGGGATTAAACCTGCGTTTCGCATTCCTGTGATGATAAACAAATCAGTATATTTAATAATAGTTTGGCTTAGCCCGTTGTGGAAGTTTAAAAACGAAGAGCTATCCGTGGAAAGTAAGCATAAACCTCAGCCGATTCAAGGAACAGCGCGGCTTATTTTAGCCGTTTTAAAGGAGGAGCAAGAGGCAGATAATATAGAACTTATAGAAATATTTCATCTGCGCAAATATGATACCATTGATGGCACGGCTGTCCTCGACAT
>JBBIPJ010000062.1:0-4931 GCA_037442905.1 archaeon | reverse complement strand
GCTGTCAGATAGACTTAAATACTACTCTGCACACTCAAATAAGCAGGTAATATCGTATATTCGTTCTCCTTTTAGGATGCGAGTTTTAGGATATTATACTAAGTTAAGATAGGAGTATAGAAATATATGGCATACGGTGGAAGAGGATTTGGAGGCGGATTCCGCGGACCAAGACAGATGTTTGATATCACCTGTTCTGAATGCGGAAAGCCAAGCCAGGTTCCCTTTAAACCAACTGAAGGCCGCCCTGTATATTGCAGGGACTGCTATTCAGCAAAGAAACCACAATTTGGCGGAGCATAAGTAAGTAGTAGCTAAATTCTATTTAGTTATTCGAATCTTAATTGCTATAGCTTTAGCTGTGTAAATTTAACAACTGCTCTAAGAAAGAAAGCTTGGGGCGGAGTTTTAATTTTTAAAAAAATTAAGCCAAAACACTTGCTGGAGTTGCCTGATAACATCTTTCTCTGTATTCGCAGCGCTTACACTGCCAGCCGATTTCTTCTCTCATAATTCGTGCTTCAGGATCAGGGAGTTTTTCTTTTTTCAAGTGCTCGTGCAGTTTTTTAAAGCGCTGCAGAATTTCTTCTGAAAATTTTTTATCATATGGAACTGTAAAAACCTGCGAGTTTAGATTTCGCTTGTCAACATACAAAAGGACTCCATCATAAATTCCAAGAAGGTGCATGTACAATTGAAGCTGCATAACATTCTCAGGCTTTGGAGCATCCATTACAAAGCCCAAATCGCCTGTACTCTTAACTTCAACTAAAACTTCTTTTCCACTTGCATTTACAAGAACAAGATTATCTATGCGGCCTGAAATTTCAAAGTCATCCATTTTGTGCTTGAAGGGAAATTCTGTTTTCAAAAGTTTTACGTCTTTATTTTTTTCTGATTTTAAAACATCAACAACAAAGCCGTGCATTATATTCCCTGCTTCAAAAATTTTTAAAAGTTCAGGGGAAACTTCCTGAGGAAATTTGTAACTATACCATACTTTGCGCAAACAATTGCCTATTTCAGAAGGATAATATTTTCCAATTCCCTTTGGCTTGTGCTCACGCGCTATGTGAGCCTCCACCATTTTGTTAAAATCTATCATCTAATCTCCTTGAAATTTGTGAAGTTTGTCCAGGTTTTGAGTTTTGGGTTATGGGTTTTGAGTTCCGAACTCATAACTCATTACTCATAACCCATAACCATTTATTCGCACCACTCACCACTAATTACTTACCACAAACTAATAACTTTTACCATGACAACCCTTCATAATCAATTCCGTCTTTCTTTTCAACTATATGCCTACCATCAATAACAACTTTATGCTTCATCCCTGAAAAATCCACAAACTTGAACTCAGGCCAGTCTGTGCAGATTAAACACAAATCCGCACTTGTTAAACAATCTGAAATTGTGCTCGCATAAGAAACTTTGTTTCCGAGCTCTTTTTTTGTGTTCTCAAGTGCTTTTGGGTCAAAAACATGGACTGTTGCGCCTTTTGCTAAAAGCAAGCCGATAACTTTTATTGCAGGACTCTCGCGGATATCATCAGTTCCTGCTTTGAACGCTGTTCCAAGAACTGCAACATGCTTTCCATTTAAATTTCCAGCTTTCTTTTCTGCCAGATGAACAAAGCGCTCTATCTGCTGCTCATTGATTTCAAGAACAGCCTGCAAAAGTTTTGGATTTAACCCTGATTTTTTATAGGCAGAGATTAAAGCAGATGTATCCTTTGGCAAACAGCTTCCGCCGAATCCCAAGCCTGCGCCTAAAAACTCCTTTCCTATTCTTGGGTCAAATCCGATTGCACGCGAGACTGTGTAAGCATCAATCCCCAATTGTTTGCACAAATTCCCGATTTCATTTGCAAATGAAATTTTTGTTGCAAGGAATGCGTTGTTCGCATATTTAATAAGTTCAGCGGTTTTGTAATTTGTTTCAATAACAGGGCAGATTGGATTTAAAACATGTTTTATGTTGTTTACACAAATTGTGTCTTTGAATCCAATTACTAATTTATCTGGTTTTAGAAAATCCTGCATTGCTTTTCCTTCGCGCAAAAATTCTGGACTATAGCAAAGGCTGAAATCATCAGGGGCTTTTTTTCCAGAGGAATGTGAAAGGGCAGGAAGAATAATATTTTCTGTTGTGCCTGGAACAACAGTGCTCTTGACAACTATTGATAAAAATCCTTTTTTGTCTTTAAGAGCAGAGCCAACTTGTTTGGCTGCGTTTTCTAATTGTGTTAAATCAATTTCTCCATTTGGCTTAGAAGGGGTTCCAACACAGATAAAACACATCTCTGAATTATGAATTGCCTCTTTTAGATCAGTTGTTGCGCGCAGTTTTTTATTATTCACAACTGCCTTTAGCATCTCGGGCAGACCTTCCTCGTGAATTGGAGGAATTGCCTGGTTTATTCTGTCAACTTTTTCTTTATCAATGTCAACACAGATAACATCGTGCCCTTTCCCAGCTAGCACTGCTCCTGTTACCAAGCCAACATACCCAGCCCCGATTATGCTAATTTTCATAGATAGAGAGAGTTTGTTATAATATTAAAAAGCATATATAAGGTTTTAGAGTAAGTAATAAGCTCACAGAGGGAGTAATGGCCAGCAAGAGGATTATACAAAGAGGAAAGTGGGGGCTCTGCATTAGCCATGATGTTGATCATTTAAAACACTACTTTAATTTTAATCTAATCAAATTTTGGGGGGTATCATTTATTGAGCTTTTGTATGGAAAAAGAAGTTTAGGAAGTTTTATTGGTATTTTAAGAAATTCTCTTGATAAAAAAAATGATAGCTGGAATCAAACTGAACTTTTGGCAAGTGTTAATAGAAAGTACAAAATACCTGCAACTTTTTTCTTCTGTGTTAAAAGAGGAAGGGGAGTTGATTATGGTTTGAATGAGGTAAAAAAAGCAATTTCAAAACTGAAAGGATTTGAGATTGGGGCGCATGGGCAGGAATTCCAAAATATTGTTGGAGTTGAGGAGGAAGTCGAATTAATGTCAGGTGTTTTAGGAAAAAAACCCGAAGGAATTAGAATACATTATTTGAACTGGGCGCCGCAAACTGCTGAACTGATTAAAAAAGTAGGCTATGTTTATGATTCAACAGAATTCAATGAGGAATTAAAGCAACCCTATGTAATGCACAATGGTTTAATTGAAATTCCACTGCACATAATGGACACTTATTTATTCAGCCCATTTTACAAAAATTTTACGCTTGAGCAGGCAAAAAAACATACGATGAATTTAATCGCAAAAGCAAAAAGAGAGGGAAAAATTTTGCATGTGCTTTTCCACTTAAGACATTTGGCGCCTGAATTCCAGAGGCAGAGAGATTATTATTTGTGGCTTTTGGAAACTGCAAAAAATGACAAAAAATGTGAAAAAATTTCCTGCGGGCAGATTGCGAGGAAAATAAAATGAGAGTTGAAATAAGAAATTTAAGAGAAATTAAAAGCGAATACACAGATTTTGTAGACAGTTTTAGCTCTGCAACTCCTTTTCACACTTATGAGTGGCTTTCTGCGCTTGAAAATCTTGGAAATAAGTGCGAAGTTGCAATGTTCTATGAAAATTCCGATTTGGTTGGAGTTTGCCCGCTTTTTATAAAAAAAGTTTCGTTATTGAAAATTTATTTTTCCCCGATTTTTGGGACAGAAACAGCCTACCTTGGGGTTTTGGGAGGAAATTTAAGCGGAATGCTGAAAGAATTAAAAAGCGAAGTAAAAAATTTCTTTGTTATTCAGCCGCCGGAGTTGAAAATTGCCGGAAAGGATTTTGAAATTGAAAACAGGCATACAATAATCACAAATCTGGATGCGCAAAATGCAGAGGAGCATTTAAAAAGAGTAAGAAAAGGGCACAGGTATGATACAAGAAAAGCTGAAAAAGAAGGAGTGAAAGTAAAAGAAGATTATTCTGAAAAAGCAATTAAGGAATACTATAATTTGCTTAAACAAACCTATGAAAAATCACAATATGCGCCGCTTCCTGAGAAATTTTATTTGGATTTGATAAGAGATTTGTGCGAGAAAAGAAAATTAAAATTGCTTTTAGCTCAGTATAGGGGAGAAGTTGTAGCAGGCGCAGCTTTTCCTTATTTAAATGGGGTTCTTTATTATTGGACCTCTGGATCAAGAAAAGAAAAAGAATTTGCAAGTCTTTATCCGAACAACTTAATCCAGTGGGAAATAATTAAATGGGGGTACGAAAACGGAATAAGAAAGTATGATATGCTGGGAGCTTCAATTGAGGGAATAAAGCAGTTTAAACTTGGGTGGGGCGGGCAATTGCAAAATTATCAGAGAATTTACTCTGGAAAAAAACTAAGATTAATGGCATCGCTCTATTCAAAATTGGGCGCAGGAATAAAAGAAAAAATCAGGAAAGGAATCAGGAAATGAGAAAAAAAATTTTGCTTGTTGCACAGAATCTGGATGATATGATATTAGATGATTCAAAAATTTTGAAAAAATACTTTGAGGTGGACATTTTAATTATAAAAAGCGGCGCACAAATGATAGCAAAGCTTGGAAAACTGATTGAAAAAATCAGAAAAGCTGATTTGTGTTTTGTTTGGTTTGCAACCTCATATGCGTTTTTTACAACAATGTTCGCGAAATTATTTGGAAAGCCTACTGCTCTAGTTGTTGGTGGATATGATGTTGTAAAAGTTCGCGAAATTGGATATGGATTGGCTGCTAATCCAATAAAAAAAATTTTCCCAGTATTTGCACTACAGTGGGCAGATACTGTTTTGCCATTTTCAGAGGACTCAGAGGCGAAGATGCTAAAGAATTTTGATGTAGATTCTGATAAAGTCAGAACAATACATCTTGGGGTTAATCCTGTTGCTCTTAAAAAATATGAAAAGAAAAAAGAAAATATGGCAGTTACTGTTGGAGTTGTT
>JBBIPJ010000061.1:490-4949 GCA_037442905.1 archaeon | reverse complement strand
ACTGCCCGCTTATCGTTGCAACATTATATCTAAGCCATGCAAATTTCCCAGCCATTTTTAACTTTATTTTATCAAAAATCCAGATTGTATATAATTGGCTTATTAAAAATGCTATTACGCTTCCAATTATTATGCGCTGTGTTGTTTCGAAAACTTTTCCATAAGCTTCTAAATCTAAAATCTGCCTTGGCCCTGCTGGCAAATTGAGCGAAATTATGATTAAAATAAAAACAGCAATTTGCGCTGTAATTGCAGAGAGAACATATTTTCGCGGTAAGTTAGTGCCGAAAACCTCATTGGCTGCTGAGAGAACAACATAAGTAATCGGAAGGGCTAAAATTGCAACGCTCAAGCTTTTTCCAAATAGCGAGGTTAGTTTTCCGCCGATTAAATTTGCTGCGAGAATTCCTGCTACATATAAAGCAAGAAAGATACTGGTTTTTTCTTCTGTTAGGAGTTTCATTCCTCACAACAAAAGTAATGGCTATTTAAATATTTTTTCTGTAAAAAACATTCTAAAGAGAATAGTTAACTATTTAAATCACTTTTTGTTATGCGTTCGAGGGAAATTATTTTTAAATTGATTTTCTCCTAGAGGTGTTTAATAAATGCAAACTCACATAATGCGCACTTTGAAGGAAACCGACCCAGAAGTTTACGATGCTATTGTTGGTGAGGAGCGGCGCGAAAACACAGGGCTTGAATTAATAGCAAGCGAAAATTATGTCAGCAAACCTGTGATAGAGGCAATGGCTTCTGTTTTAACAAATAAATACTCTGAGGGTTACCCAGGCGCCAGATATTATGGGGGGCAGGAATTTACAGATAAAGTTGAAACAATAGCAATTGAGCGTGCAAAAAAACTATTCGGAACAGAGCATGTAAATGTCCAGCCACTTTCAGGAGCGCCTGCAAACACTGCTGTTTATTTTGCTCTTTTGAAACCAGGAGATACTGTTATAGGGATGGATTTGAGCCATGGTGGGCACCTCACACACGGACACCCTGTTACATACATGGCAAAAATTTTCAAGTTTGTGCGCTACAAAACTTTGCCGCCTGATGGCAGGATTGATTTTGATGAATTAAGAAAAACTGCACTGCGCGAAAAGCCGAAAATTATACTGTGTGGCTATTCCTGTTATCCCAGAGATTTGGACTACAATGCATTTCAGGAAATTGCTGATGAGGTTGGAGCTTATACAATGATGGACATGGCGCATATTGCAGGCCTGATTGCAGCAAAACAGATGAACGACCCTGTTAAAGCTGGCTTTGATATTCTCACAACCACTACACACAAAACTTTGCGCGGCCCAAGAGGGGGAATGATACTCTGCAAGAAAGAGGATAGGTGGCATGATAAGTATAATCCGGATTCAAAAAAAGATTTGGCTGGAATGATTGATTTCTCTGTTTTCCCAGGATTTCAGGGAGGCCCTCACATGCACCAAATAGCTGGAAAGGCAGTTGCATTTGGAGAAGCGCTCAAACCAGATTTTAAAAATTATGCAGCACAGATAATCAAAAATGCAAAAGCAATGGCCTCTCGTTTAATGGAACTTGGCTGGACATTGTACACTAACGGAACTGATAATCACTGCATGCTCGCAGATATTACAAAACTCGGCTTGACAGGAAAGCAGGCACAGAATTTGCTTGATGAGGCTGCAATAACTTTAAACAAAAATGCCTGGCCTGATGACACTCGCCCGCCAACAGACCCTTCTGGAATTAGAATTGGAACTCCTGCCATAACAACGCGCGGGATGAAAGAGAGCGAGATGAAATACATCGCAGAGCTGATGGACAAAGTTGTGAGGAATCCAAAGGATAAGCACATTATAGAGAGAGTGAGAAAGAATGTTTTTGATTTGACTGCAAAGTTCCCCCTGTATAAGCTATACAAATAAGCTTTTAAATTCTGGGCACGACTTATTACCAGTATGGCAGCAAAAATTTTAGACGGCAAAAAAATCGCTGAGGGGATTAAAGCAGGGCTAAAAGAGGAGATTAAAAAACTAAATAAAAAGCCAGGGCTTGCTATAATCTTGGTTGGAGAGAATCCTGCTTCTGAAATTTATATTAGCAATAAGCGCAAAGCCTGCGAGGAAGTTGGGATTTTTTCTGAATTGCACAGAGTCCCACAAAATGTTTCAGAGGAGCAACTCATAAATTTAGTCCAGCGAATTAATTCTGACAATCGAATTAATGGCTGCATAGTTCAGATGCCTCTGCCTGCGCACTTAAACGCGCAAAAAATTATCGATTCTTTATGCCCGCTAAAAGATGTTGACGGCTTGACAACCTGGAACCAGGGAAAATTATTGCTCGGGGATAATTCTGGATTATTCCCTGCAACCCCGCGCGGTGTTTTAAAATTAATTGAATCAACTGGAATGAAATTTGCTGGAAGAAAGGCTGTTGTGCTCGGAAGGAGCAATTTGGTAGGAAAGCCTGTTGCGCTTTTGCTGCAGCAGGAAAATTGCACTGTTACAGTTTGCCATTCAAAGACAAAAAATCTTGCGGAAATTTGCAGAACTGCAGATATTGTAGTTGCTGCTGTTGGAAAACCAAAACTGGTTAAGAAAAATATGGTGAAAAAAGGCGCTGTTGTGATTGATGTTGGAATTAACAGAGTTGGTGGAAAAGTTGTGGGTGATGTTGATTTTAGAAATATAAGAAAAGTCGCCTCTTATATTACCCCTGTTCCAGGAGGAGTTGGCCCTATGACTGTTGCATGTTTGCTGGAAAATGTTGTAAAGGCTGCTAAGAGATGATGGAGAAAGAAAAGTTTCTCAGGCTTGCATCAAGCATACTGAAAAGAAAGCTATCAGAGGACGAACTCGAAAAACTCTGGGCATTTGTTTCTGAAAAAGAGATTGAGCCGGCACGTGTTCCAAGGTTTCTACGTTGCATTAGCGATGCTATTCGCGAATTGCATGGTTTTGGGGTAGACATTCCTGAGGCATTAGCAATAATGAGAACTGCTGATGAGATTTGCAGAGAGGGGGGCTGTAGAGCACCTTCTCTTCACTTTCTCACTCACTATGAGCATTTGCTGAAAAAAATCATATATCTATTCGGCGAAACTAAGAATTACAACCCAACTCTGAGTGATATACTTGCGCTGCTCAGACGTTTTCCCACCCAGCAACCGAAGTTCTTGGTGGGAAAACTTGTTTCTTATTTAAAAGGCGCAAGATTTTAAACTTTAAATATTACCTCTTTCTAATGAGTTGAGGGAATTTTCTGTGGGAAAAATAAAAACCGCTTTAGTAAGTGTTTATGACAAGACAGGAATTGCTGATTTTTGTAGGGAATTGCACAAAAAACGAATTGAAATTATTTCAAGCGGTGGAACAGCTCAAATTTTAAAAGCAGCAGGAATTCCAGTGATTGAGGTTTCAAAATACACAGGCAGCCCTGAAATGTTAGATGGCAGATTAAAAACTTTGCACCCGAAGATTTATGCTGGAATTTTAGCAGTCAGGAAAAATAAAAAGCATATCTCAGAACTCAAAACCCAAAACTCAAAACCAATTGATTTGGTTGTTGTTAATCTTTATCCTTTTGAGCAAGTATTGTCGCAGCCCCGCAGCCCCGCAGCCCCTCTGCCCCATAAATTATTAATCGAAAACATAGACATTGGCGGACCGGCTTTAATTAGAGCGGCTGCGAAAAATTTTAAGGATGTTGCTGTTTTAGTAAATCCTTCACAATATGAGATTGTTTTGCCAGAAATTAAAAAAAGCAGAGCAATAAGTTGGAAAACAAAGCAGGCCTTAATGGCAGAGGCATTTAATTATGTTGCGCATTATGACTCGATAATTGATTTCTATTTTCAGTATATCCTAAACAAAAATATTTTCCCCAAGTTCCTGAATCTATCGTACAAGAAACAGCAGGATTTGCGCTATGGGGAGAACCCGCACCAGCGCGCTGCCTTTTACAAGGATTTTTTTAGCATTGGTGGGCTTGGGAATGCTGTTCAGTTGCAGGGAAAAGAACTATCCTATAATAATTTGCTTGATATGGATGCTGCATGGAATTGGTAAACGAATTTTCAGAGCCTGCTGTTGTTATTATAAAGCATAACAATCCCTGTGGGGTTGCGATTGCAGATAACTTAACAGAAGCATTTAAGCGCGCTTATTCCTCTGATACAATGTCTGCTTTTGGAGGAGTTGTTGCTGCAAACATGCAGGTTGATTTAAGCCTTGCAAAGGAACTAACAGCACTTTTTTTGGAGGAAATTGTTGCCCCTGATTATTCTCCTGAGGCTTTGCGCGAACTGGCAAGGAAAGAAAAAGTGAGGGTTTTGAAAGCAGAACTCCTAAAAAACAAATTTAAGCTTGTGCAGTTTAATTATAGGGATGTTTCAGGTGGATTGTTAGTGCAGACAGCAAAATATCCTGAATTAAATCGCCATGTGGATCAATAACACAGACGCCTTCGC
>JBBIPJ010000061.1:254-480 GCA_037442905.1 archaeon | reverse complement strand
ATTTAAAAAAACTAAAAGCGGTTACAAATGCAAAGCCTACAAAAGAGCAAATGCGTGATTTAATTTTTGCCTGGAAAGTCTGTAAACACGTTAAATCCAATTCAGTTGTTTATGCAAAGGGCTTGCACACAGTTGGAATCGGGGCAGGCCAGATGTCCCGCGTGGATAGCGCGAAAATCGCTGCTTATAAATCAAACGGAAAATCTGTTGGCTCAGTAATGGCTTC
>JBBIPJ010000061.1:0-236 GCA_037442905.1 archaeon | reverse complement strand
GCATTCTTCCCTTTTAGAGATGCTGTTGATGCTGCTGCAGATGCAGGAATCCGTGCAATAATTCAGCCAGGCGGCTCAATAAGGGATAAAGAAATAATAAAAGCAGCTAATGAGCATGGAATAGCTATGGTTTTAACTGGGATTAGGATATTTAGGCATTAAAGTAGCACAAATTAAAAGCAGAAAATTAGCCCACTTCGAGCGTAGCGAGAATGTGGGCTGGCCTACTCGCGGTT
>JBBIPJ010000060.1:0-5201 GCA_037442905.1 archaeon | reverse complement strand
TTGTTCGCGCAGGAATGATACCAACTCCAACTCTAGCATTTGCCGCGCGCCAAAAAAATTCTACAGGAATTATGATAACAGCCTCTCACAATCCTGCCCAGTACAACGGAATAAAACTATGGAATTCAGATGGCTCTGCGTTTACTCCTGAGCAGGAAAATGAACTTGAAAAGATAATTTTTTCTGGAAAATTTAAAAAAGTTTCCTGGGATTCAATAACTAAATCGCGGCCAGAAGATTTTTCAGAGGATTATATACAATTTATTAGCGGAGAGGTTGAAATTCCGCAGAGATTTAAAATTTCACTTGATTGTGGAAATGGGGCCTGCTCAATAATATCTCCGCTTGTGCTTGAAGAATTCTCCTCTAATTTAAAAACAATTTTTACAGAAGCAAACGGAATTTTTCCGCGTGGACTTGAGCCTTCAAAAGAAAACTTATCAAAACTTTCTCAATTAGTGCGCAAAAATAAATCAGATTTAGGATTTGCATATGATGGAGACGGCGATAGATTGGCTTTGATTGATGAGAAAGGAAATTTTGTTTCTCGTGATAATTTGCTAGCACTTTTAATGAAAAATGAATTAGAGGGAACTTCCGGGGCAAAGGTTGTTGTTCCAGTTGACACTTCTAAATTGATTGAAAACATTGCTGCTGATTATAGTGCCAATATTATCTACAGCAAAGTCGGGGATGTTTCTGTGGCTCAGGAATTAAAAAATCAGGATGGAACTTTTGGCGGCGAGCCCTCTGGCTGTTTTATTTTTCCAAAAGCGCATATGTGCCCTGACGGAATTTTATCAGCATTAAAAACTTTGGAATTTCTCTCTGGAGAAGAAAAAAAAGTTTCAGAACTTGTTTCTGGACTGCCAAAATATCACACAATTAGAGAAACAATTAAAGTTCGCTCTGAAAAAGAGAAGTTTAAAATTTACCAAAAACTTTCTAAAAAATTAAAAGCTCTGCGCCCGCAAAAAATCTCCTCTATGGATGGAGCAAGAGCTGATTTTTCTGATGGGTGGATTTTAATTCGGCCCTCTGGGACAGAACCAAAAGTTCGCATAACTGTTGAAGCAAAAGACTTTAAGCGCGCAAAAGAATTGCTCAAAAAAATAATTTAAACAGCCGACACGTCTCTTACCGAGGTATGATCAGCTGGCGCTCATGAGGCGACATTCGCCATGAAATTTGTCAAGCGACAATGCGAAACCAAAGGTTTCGCATGCATTAAGGAACGCCATTCCTTAATGAGTCGCCTGAATTTCTACTTTTATCTGCGAGCGCAGCGAGTAGATACGAGGAAGCTTGCTTCCGAAGTATTTTTCCCTGAGGTGCATTGCTTAAGAAAATTCTTTAAATAGCTTTTAAAACATCGCGTACAATTGGCGAGAAAAGTAAATAGAGCAATGCAAATACCACGATTAATATTACAAACGCTATCAAACTATACTGCATGTGCGTTGGCACACCTAAACTTTTCTCATGATCCCTGTCTTTATCCATTAAGCGCACACAAAATACTATTTAGTTTATAAACCTTTTCTCCCATATAATAGCTGCAATGGTATTGGACAAATTAGGGAAAAGTTTGCGCGAGGCACTTCGCAAAATAGCGAGAGCAGGATACATAGACAGTGAAACTCTGGACACTATTTTAAAAGAAATCCAGCGCGCGCTTTTAGCTGCAGATGTGAGAGTTGATTTAGTTTTTAAATTAACTGAAAAAATCAAAGAGCGCGCGAATAATGAAAAACCTCCTTCTGGGCTGAGCGCGCGGGAACATATTTTGCATATTGTTTATGAGGAATTGACAAAACTTTTGGGCGGGCAAGAGGCTGCTTTAAAAGAAAATGCGAAAAAAATTATGCTTTTAGGATTATTTGGAAGCGGAAAAACAACAACCTGTGCAAAACTTGCAAAATTTTTGCAGAAAAAAGGATTGAAAGTTTGTTTGATTGGAACAGATATCTGGAGGCCAGCAGCTTTTGAGCAGTTAAAACAATTGGGCGAAGAAATTAATGCCCCTGTTCTTGGAAACGAGAAATTAAAGGACCCTGTGAAAATTTTAAAAGAAGCGCTCCCAAAAACAAACGCTTTTGATGCTGTAATTGTTGATTCTGCAGGCAGAGATGCCCTGGACAAAGAGCTTTCAAAAGAATTGAAAGAAATTGCTGATCTGCTAAAGCCTGATGAAAGGCTCTTAGTTCTCTCAGCTGATATAGGACAAAAAGCCTCTGAGGAAGCCCATGGATTTAATTCAATTGTTCCTTTGGATGGGGTTATTTTAACAAAAATGGATTCAAGCGCAAAAGGCGGCGGTGCTTTGAGTGCGTGCGCAGCTCTTGGAATCCCGATAAAATTTGTCGGTTTAGGGGAAAAAATTGATGCGTTTGAAACTTTCAACGGGATGAAATTTGTTTCAAAACTTTTGGGCATGGGAGATTTGGAAAGCTTAGTTAAAAAAACAGAGGAAATTTTCGCAGGTGCTTCGCAAACCCAGATGGAAGCAATTATGAAGGGCGATTTTAATTTAAAAGATTTCCGCGCACAAATAGATTCAATGCGAAAAATGGGGCCTCTTAAGAAAATTTTTGAAATGCTTCCAATGGGCTCGCTTGGAGTTGAGATTCCTGAGGAGCAATTCCAGCTTTCAGAGGAAAAGATAAGCAAATTTATATATGTTATGGACACTATGACCCCGCAGGAACTGGAAAATCCAGATATAGTTAATGCTTCCAGGGTTCAGAGAATTGCAAAGGGCTCTGGAACAACTCCTGAGGATGTAAAAGCTCTTTTAAATCACTATAACATGACAAAAAAAATGATAAAGCGCTTTGGGAAAATTGGCAGGAACAAAAAAACGCTTGAGCAACTTTCAAAAAAGTTCAAGGGTTTTCCAGGATTTAAAGGATTTTAGCCAAGTGATTCTATATGCAGAAGAAATTTGCTTACATAATTTTAATTGCAGTTGCTGCAATTATTGCAGTTTATTTTGTTTTGCCAAAAGCACCAACTCCGAAACAGGGGGATACTGTTTGGCTAACACTAACTGGGCAGTTAGAGAATGGAACAATTTTTGAGAACAGGACAGATTCTTTTGTTTTGAATGTAAGCGATGATATACTGCCCGGAGTTTTTGAGGAAGTTTTAAAAATGCGCGCAGGCGAAACAAAGAAGGCAGTTTTGCCTCCTGAAAAAGCATTCGGGCGATACGATTTTAATTTATTGCAGTCAGTTGATAGAATACAATCTGTTGATCGCTATCAGAATTTCTCAAAAGAGGAATTCTCAACTCTGACAAAGGAAAAACCTGAAAAGAATAAGACGCTTATTCTTAAGAACATTCCCTGGCCTGTTAGAATAACAAATCTAACAAGCACAACAATTTTTGTTGAGCACAAGCCAGTCCTTCTGTCGCTCTACTTTGACCCATTGTCAACCCCATGGGCAGTTCAAGTTAGAGGAATTGACCCTGATAAAATAATTTACACATACGAGCCAAAAGTCGGTGCGCAAACTGTATTCGAGGGAAAGCGTGGAATAGTAAAAGAAGTTGATGACTTTAACATAATTATTGACTTTAATCATCCGCTTGCAGGAAGAACTGTTATTTACACCATAAAACTCTGGAATTTCACTACAGCCGACCTCCGCGACTCTGAAGTATAATCGGCTGGCGCTTATGAGGCGATGTTCGCTGTGAAATTTATGAAGCGAAATCGCCTGTACTTCTACTTCTATTTTTGCCTGAGTTGCCTTTCTATTTAGGTCTAGCTATTTGACTCTCGCCCAAAAATTTTTCAGTTAATTCAATCCTTCTTAATTTTCCAAGTTTTGTTGTTTTAACCAATCCTCTACTTTCCAGAGAAACAATCCATCTGAAAAGAGTTGTTGGCGGCATTCCTGTGTGATGGAATATGCGCGCCATTGTTGATTTTCCGCCATGCAGAATTAAAGTTTCTAAAACTTCTTTTTCCCTGTAATGTAAAGCTGAGAGGACAGATTTCATGTGCGCATTTACTTTTAACTGCTGCGCTGGATAAGATTTTGCCAGCGTTGGAAATGCTGGCTGATGTGCAGGAACTTTTAGTTGAATTTTTTCAACTTCTTCAGATTTCACAATCCTTGTTTTTGGCTCCTCATGTTTAATTTTTTCATAAACAATTTTTGGCCGAACAATTATTCTTGGATGAATAACAACTGATTTTTGCATTGTTGGCTGAGAAATTTGGCGCTGTGGCTTTCTTTCAATTTTCAACTCAGGCATTTTTGGAAGAGAAATTTTTGGCATCCTTACATTTTTTAATTTCTGCAGGAATTCAAATTTCGGCTTTTCAATTTTCGGCACACTGAGCTTTGGCAGCTTAATTTTTCCTGTATAAAGTGTATACCCAAATAATCCTGCAAATAAAATACCTCCGAGTAAAAGTGCAATATAAGGATTCTTTAATTGCTCAAAAACAATAAGTGCACTTGGTCCTGCTGGCGCTGGTGCAACCGATTCTTTCACACTTTCAACAGCAACTGTTTCACTCGTGCCTGGGACTGGGATTAATTCACTTGGGGTTGGAAGCATTTCAGTTACAACTTTTTCCTTTGCGCCAATTGCAAAATAAGAAAAGCTCGGGCTTGGGGATGAGTACAGATATTTATCTTCAATAGCTCCAATTCTTTTGCTGTCCAAAAATTCCCATTTTCCATCAACAAAGTGCAAAAGCACAATATCTTTCCCTGTATTTTTTCCAAGCCAGCTTTCATTTACTAAAAATCCGATTTCTGAATTTTGAATTGCATCGCTCTTAAAGTTTAATGGGTCAACGCTTATGTAAGTGAAGACTGTTCCAGCATCTGATAAAATTCCGGGCTTAGTTAAGTATCTTGTTACGCGAACAGCTCCATTGTTAATTTTCTCTTTTGCAACAACATTTACAGTTTGGACATAGTGCTTATCCCATAATTGGAAAACAGCTTTTTTAGCATCTCCTGGTTCAAGATAGCCAATTATAACAGTTTCGCTCGGCAATAGAATTCCTCCTCCACCACCGCCCCCTCCACCTCCTCCGCCAGTAGGCGGTGTAGGAGCAGATGAAGGCGTTCCAGTCATAGGAATATGAGAGTCAATTGACTGAATTGTCATATTTACGAGATTGCCATTGCCATCTATTCCAGTAGCATACCAGTAATTCTGACTTACTGTTGCT
>JBBIPJ010000059.1:0-5268 GCA_037442905.1 archaeon | reverse complement strand
GTTGCCCATCCAATTCAGGATTTGTTTGATAATTTAGGAGTTCAGGCTTTTTATCCCCTCTCAAATCAATTTTATAATTTTAATGATTTTGCAGTTAGAGTAACAATTAGCACAGGCACAAAAGCATACATTGCAGGCCCGCAGGCAATGAGCATAATGATTTTCTTTGCAGTTATTGCACTTGTGTTTTATTTGGAGGAAGTTGTTCAATTAATGCGCAAACACCACGATAATTTAAGGCGCGCTCTGGGGCTGGCAATTAAAGAGGAGGAAAAGGAGATAGAAAAAGAACTCTGATGAAAAAATATGATGTAATTGTAGTAGGAGCAGGGCCCGCTGGCTCCACAACTGCTCGAGCTGCGGCTGAAAATGGGTTAAAAGTTTTAATGATTGATAAGGATAATTTTGCAGGAGAAAATACGGCTTGCGCAGGAGGGCTTTCCTCTTTTATTCCTGCAAACTACAGATTAAAAAAAGGAGTTATTATGCGCCATATAAAGGGAGCAGTTCTTGTTGCAAGGGGAAAAATAATTCAGAATGCAAAAGTTGATTTCAAATTTTTAAAACCGGCAGCAACAACAAGGAGAATTTATTTTGACAGGTATTTGGCAGAGATTGCTGTTGAAAAAGGCGCTGAATACATGGGAAAAACACTTGCAACAAAAGTAAGTGAAAATTCTGTTTATACAACAAGGGGGTTTTTTAAGGCAAAAGTAATTGTTGGGGCTGATGGGCCAAGCTCTGTTGTTGCAAAAGCAATGGGACACCCTCCATGGAAGCCAGAGGAGCTTGCACTTGCTGTTGCGTACGAAGTTTCCGTGCCAAATGAGGAGATTGAAAAAAGATTTGGAAATTCCATTTGGCTTTATTTTGACAAGGAATTAATTCCGCATGGCTACGCCTGGGTTTTTCCAGGAGATAATATGCTCAATGTTGGGCTTGGGTGCATGCAAACGCACTTAAATGGAAAAAATTTGCGCGAACTCACAGATATTTTTATGAAGCAAGAAAATATTAGTGGAAAAATTTTAACTTTCAAGGGCGGAGCTTTGCCAATGAAAGGCCCACGCTCCTATACAGCAAAAGGAAACATGTTAATTGTTGGGGATGCTGCTGGCCATACAGGACCTGCACTGGGAGAAGGGATTAGGTACGCTATGAAAATGGGCGAAATTGCGGGAAGGTGCTGCGCCTCCTATGTAAAATTCGGTGTTCCGCTTGAAAACTATGATAGGGAATGGAGAAAAAAATATTACTGGATGTACAGGGTTGAAAAATGGGGGCAGAAATTTGAATTTTTTGCAGAGCACGCAAATTTAGTCCCAATTGGTTTAAAGCTGCTCAAGCTAAATCCCTTCAGGCACGAATCCTCTTGGTGGATGGAGATTTAAATTCAAAGAAAAAATAACGGTTATCGGTTATCGGTAATCAGTTATCAGTTCGAACCGAAAACTGATAACCTCACAATAGTTAGTGGTGCGTAATGCGTTATGCGTGGTGCGAATAAATGGTTATGGGTTATGAGTAATGAGTTATGAGTTCGGAACTCAAAACCCATAACCCAAAACTCAAAACCTGGACAAACTTCACAAATTTCAAAAATTCAAAAACTTCAAAAATTCATGTGAACAGCCGATGGGCTTGAAAGAAAAATTTGAGGAATACAAAAGAATACTCCTTGTTGCAAAAAAGCCAACAAGCTTTGAGTTTAAAACAATACTTAAGATAACAGGAGTCGGGGTAATCATAATTGGGATAATCGGATTTATAATTAGAATAATTGCTGCAACTGTAAAATAAATCAAGGTAATCGGTAAACAGTAGACAGTTCGAACTGAAAACTGACAACCTCACAATAGTTAGTGGTGCGTAATGCGTTATGCGTGGTGCGTAAAAAATGGTTATGGGTTATGGGTTATGGGTAATGAGTTATGAGTTCGGAACTCAAAACCCATAACCCAAAACTCAAAACCTGGACAAACTTCACAAATTTCAAAAAAAATGGCAATATACGCAATTCGCACAACAGCAAACAAGGAGAGGAATGTAGCCTCAAAATTAGCTGACCGCATAGAGAGGGACAAAATTAAAATAAGCGCAATTGTTGTTCCAGGATTAAAGGGCTATATTTTGGTTGAGGGAGACAAAAATGATATTGACAAAGCTTACAGAGGAGTTGCACATGCGCGCGGGCTTGTTGAAGGAGAAACAACTATTGCTGAGATTGAGCATTTTCTCGCTCCTATGCCTGCTGTTACAAATTTGCAGGAAGGATTTATTGTTGAGGTTACAAGCGGACCATTCAAGGGAGAAAAGGCAAAAATCACAAGAGTTGATAAAACAAAGAATGAAATTACAATTGAGCTCCTGGAAGCAACTGTTCCAATCCCAATCACTGTTCCTGCGGAAAGTGTGAGAGTACTAGAAAAAAGCGGATTGGAAGAGGAAAAGAAAGAGGGCGAATCTGGAAAGGAAGAAGAGGCGCAATGAGTAGGAAATCAAAAATAGCAAAGACAATACAAGTACTTCAAACTTTCCTACTCATTGTGAAAGAGGAATAAGGTTAAATAATATCTGATTTATCAAAATACGCCATGACTGAACAAATAAAAGCTTTAGTTGAAGGAGGAAAGGCAACAGCAGGGCCGCCATTAGGCCCGGCTCTTGGTCCGCTTGGTGTTCCTATTCCAAAAATAATTGCTGCAATTAATGAGAAGACTAAGGATTTTGCAGGAATGCAGGTGCCTGTTGTTGTAAAAGTAAAAAAAGACAGAACTTTTGAGGTTGAGGTTGGAACGCCTCCTGTTTCTGCGTTAATTAAAAAGGAATTAAAACTGGAAAAAGCTTCTGGGAATCCAAAAGCTGAGAAAGTTGCAAACATGCTTATTGAGCAGGCAATTAAAATTGCAAAAATGAAAGAGGCTGTTTTATTGAGCAATGATTTGAAAGGAGCAGTCAAGACTGTTGTTGGAAGCTGCGTTTCAATGGGAGTTCTTGTTGAGGGAAGAGATGCTAAAGAGACTTTAAAATTAATTGACAGGGGAGAATTTGACGCTAAAATCAGAGCTGGGAAAACAGAGCTTACTGCAGAGGAAATCGCCCAATTAGAGCAGCAAAAACTTGCCTTAGCAGAGGCAACAAAGAAAGCAAGAGAACAGGCAGAAAAGAAAGCACAGGAAATTATGGAGAAGATGACTGGAAGAGAGAGATCAGAGATAAAGGCTGCTTTGAAGGAAGCTGGAATTCCAGCAGACATTATACAGAAATTATTGCCTGTTGAGGCAGCCCCAGCTCCTGGAGCGCCGGCAGCAGGAGCTCCTGCAGCCGCTGGAGCAGAGGCTCCAAAGAAAGAGGAGAAGAAGACTGCAGAGAAGAAGTAAGTATTTTAAGTATCCCTTTCTATATTTATTTAGGGAGTTAGTGAGATGCAAGTCCGCTTTTCTGAAATTCGGGGCAAGGAAGCTTTTAATGGAGGAGGCGAGCCTCTTGGAAAAATTATAAATGCAATTATTGATGTGAGAACAGAGGAGGCTTATATAGTTACATTGCGCACAAAAGGAAAAGTTGGAAGTTCAGTTGTCCCTGTGAGCAGATTAAAAAATATTGATGCGAATGAAATTATTTTTTCTATTAACGGGGTTCCAGGGGAAAATTATCCTGCAGATTATGACTCTTTTCTCTCAGACAGGCCAAATCCAGGAAGCTTAAATGCTCAGGTTTATTCCTTGAACAAAAAAAAGGTTCTTGGGATGATTTATGATTATGTTTTTGATACTGAGAGCGGAACAAGAGCAGGGGTTTTAATAGAGGAAGTTACAATTGGAGCAAAAAAAAGATTTTTCGCGCCAACAGGCAAGGCTTTCCGCGCAGAGGACAGGGCAATTGGAATTAAAAAGATTTTGATAAATCCGATAGAGTTGCAACAATTAGAATAATTTACGCTTCCCAGTGTGGTGCACCGGCAAGAATTTGTTTCCTAATTTTTCCTTGTTTTTCGAGAGAAGCAAGTTTTTTGCTATCTTTATTCACTACGTGTGTGTAAATCTGCGTAGTTTTCAAATCCTTATGCCCTAGCAGTTGTTGGATATATCTTATATCTGCTCCAGATTCAGGCAAGTGGGTAGCAAAGCTGTGTCTTAACGTATGAGGCGTTACATTCTTGTTTATTTCTGCTTTTTTGGAAGCGGATTTTATGATCTGCTGTAAGACCTCATTGTCGATTTGCTTTACGCTGCATATGATAGAAGAAACTCTCTTGGAGTTTTACCCGATGCAAGAAAGTCTTTTACTAGTGAGATATATGATTTGCCTGTTTGGTAGGAATATCTTCTGAGTTTTATCTCTTTGATAAGTTCGCCAATTAGCTTGTACCTTTCTTCTGGAGAATAACTTTTATCTACATCCGCCATACAATTTATTATATCACACAAGCTTATAAAATTCGCTTTTTATCTTAACCCATACCACAAAACGAATATTTATCTCGCTTAATAGTTGTTAAGTGAAATTCCACCGCCTCGCTAATTGAAAAGAAATGTTTTTAAAGAACTAAAATTAACTATTAATTATGAGCGAAGCAAAAAAAACCCCGGCTGAAGTTTGGAAGATTCTTCCTCTCAAACATAAAATTATAAGTGTAGTCGTGGCAATCGTAGTCGCTTCCTTCAGTGCGTTTGGCGTCTACTATGCTGTTACAGGAGAATTTCCAAAGCTTGGCTTTGGCGGTCTTACTCCAGCACGAGACTTGACAGGTACATGGAGAAACCCAATTTCGGGACAGGGTCTTATCCAATGGGGCACGTATCCAAGAGGTCCTTCTGATCTTTATCCATCCGGTCCAAATCCAGAGGATGCCCATTATGTACGCTATTGGGATATCGAGTTGAAGCTGAAACAATCCGGCAACACTATCGATGGATACATGACATACACTTTGGTAAAAGCGTCGCAGCCAAAACCTGCCCCCCGAAACACCGAAGAAGTCATATACATACCGGAACCTTTACCGGTTGAACCTGATTTAACGAAGCCCCACACCACGTATGTGACTGGGACTGTCGAGGGCACCAAGATCACAATTAATACGTGGATGTACGATACGCCGCTGACAGGTACATTCACCACTGACTTCATGACGCTCGCTGGGCAGCGCCCTGGTGAGTACGAGGCTTTTGTTATAGGATATAACGTATTAGTGGATTGGCGTTATAAACTCAGCCTCTCACGAGTGTGGTAACCTTTACAAATAGAGCCTACGAGGAAATCGAG
>JBBIPJ010000058.1:0-5298 GCA_037442905.1 archaeon | reverse complement strand
CCCTTTCATCTACTGGCAATAGTCTTAACAAATCGTTCAGCCTCCTATCTTTTTCTTTTTTGGCAAAACTTCTGTATTCTCTTATAAAGTATTCAGCCTCCCTTTCCCGTTCACTTTCCTCGACGCGGTCAAAATACTTTTCCTTTACATACCTGCCAGAACCAAGTTTCTTAAAAGTTAACCCAAGGCCTCTAAATTTCTTTTCCAAAAGCCTTATCATTGAGCGGAGATGTCCTTTTCCAATAACAACATAAAAGATGCCTCCAGCATAGTCTTCGTAGAGTTCCATTATTTCCTTTGCCATATGTTCCTCTCTAAGTTTATTTATGGCATTGAAGATTGGCATATATTTTCTCCTGAACCTATAAAGCTTAATTGACAGAGGATCTTCTATTATTCCTATTTTAAGCTCATTTTTTGCCCAGTCACGTAGCTTGCCTTTATTTATTTTCCTTTTAAGGTTCTCGTCCTCTATTGTATCAAATGCATAATCAAGCTGCTCCAAAAAATTTTCTAGAAATCTCTTGCTACTTACGAAAGATTTTAGGCGGTCCCCCATTCTCTCTCCTGTTGCCGTAGCAGTTACAGCAATATTCTGTGCGAAAAGTACAAGTTCTTCCTTACCTGGAAATGCTTTTAATATATCATCAAATTCCATGTCTATTGGCAAAAAATTAATTCTGCTTGCTTTCAAAGGTCCGCCTGGTTTATCAGGCTTCCTTTCTTCGTCGCTATAAATAGCTGCTTGTAGCAGTGCTGCGTCTTCCTTACTGAGCGGACCAAAATCCGGATAAATTAATTTGTCATTCCTGAAACTTAGAGAAGGCATTTCAGTGGTTTCTGCCAATACCATAATGTATGTGTCAAGGCTTTTAGCCCAGCTTATAAATTTATATACCCTCTCTCGGACTTGGCCCTTATCTTTGTCTAGATCATGAGATCCCCCAAATAATATAATCCATGACTTTACTTTTTCCTCAGGATTATAAACCTCAAACACAACTTCCTTGCCCATAAGCTATTAATGCGCAAAATGTTATTTAAACTGTTGCAATAATATTTTAATATGGTTCAAAAAGCACTTGTTTTATACTCAGGCGGCCGCGATTCCTCTCTCGTAGCCCATCTTTTAGATTATTTTGGCTATGAAGTTAAGTTAATCACAGCAAACTCAGGAATTGTCCCAACCGCATACCGCACTGCGCAAACCGCAGCCCGAATTTTAGGCTTTCAGCACGAGGTTTTAAAAATCCCTCAAGAAATTATTCGCAGAGCTGCGCAAATCGCAGAAGAAGATGGTTTTCCGCTGCATGCTGTAAATTATGCGCACAAGCAGGTTTTGGAAATTGCTGCAAAAAAGTATGGAAAAAAATTTCCAACAATCGCAGATGGAACTCGCAGGGATGACAGAACCCCGAAACTCACTTATCAGGAAATGCAAAGCCTGGAGGACAGGTATAAGATAAGCTATTTTGCCCCGCTTCTGGGTTTCGGGCATCGCACAATAAACACGCTTTCAAAAAAAATCTTTGCTTATAAAGAAATTTATGCAGGCTCAAAGCCCACAGCAGAATATGAAACTGAAATTAGAGCAGTTTTGCGAAAAAAGAAAAAAGGGCTTGATAAAAAAATTTTCCCGAAAAAGCATTTTCACTCTGTTATAACTGGATGGAGGAAAGAATATAAATAAAAAATGGTTAGAAGTTAGAGGTTTGAGGTTCGAACTTCCTACTTCAAACCTCACAAATTTCACAGCAAATGGGCAAAATAAAAAAACTTAACTTAAAATTGCGCTTAGTGAAAAAAGCAAGGCAAAACCGCACTGTTCCACTGTGGGCAATAGTCAAGACTGCGCGCAAAGTCAGAACACATCCAAAGAGAAGAAGCTGGAAGATGTCAAAAATAAAAGCCTGAGAAACATATTTAAACATTCAATCCCACTTATCTTTTAATATGCGAAGCTCAAAAATGGCAAAAGAATCAATAGTTAAAAACAAATTTGTTCTCGCAGCTCTTTTAGCAATATTGGCAGTTGCGCTTGTTGTCTATGTGAATTCAATAACAGGATTTATTACATATACATATAAACCAGTTGTGAGCGTGCCTGATAAGCAAACAACTCTTACCTCTTATCTGGGCAGTGCTCCTATTTTGGATGGGCAAATTTCTTCTCTGGACAATTGGAATGAGGCAGAGACTTCAACAATAAGTTATGAGCGAGGAAATGTAAAAATCTCAAGCAAGCACGATTACAACTATATTTATTTCCTTGTGCAGTGGGATGATGATTCTCCAGCGTGGAATGACGCAATTAACTTTTATTTTGAGGATGATGGAATAACCCATGACCATTCTTTAGACGGAAAATATGATTATTTATTTAGAAACTTGATTGCTGGCTGCAATGTTATTGCAGGCGGATACTGGACTCAGGGCGCAAATGACTGGACTCCTGGAGGCGCAAATTTTGATGTGCGCTGCTTGCATGAAAAGAGAATGTGGACAATGGAAGTAAGGCATGTTTTGTCTGATAGCTTGAGAGGGGACAAGGTTTTTAACATTGAAGTTGGCAAAACTTCACTAATGGGCTTTGCTGTTGTGAACTGGGAAGAAAACTCAATGGGCGGCGCAGGCTGGAGAAGCTGGAACTGGCCAACAGACCAGAAAGCAGGAATTAAATATGGGACAGTTCCAAATGAGCCTGCAACCTGGGGAGATTTAAAAGTTTTTTGGACAAGAAAGAGTTCTAAATAAAATTTCAGAACGAAAAATATTTAAAGTATTACGCGTAATACTTTTCTATGAAAACAAAAGTTACCTCAAAGTATCAGACAACAATTCCTGAGAAAATAAGAAAAGCTCTCAATGTAAAGCCTGGGCAAGAAGTGGAGTGGGAACTGATTCGTGCAATGGCTATTGTCCATACAAGGAGAAAAATTAAGGACCCAGTAAAAGTGCTTACTGGCCAAATTAAAAGCGACATTGATGCCGTAAAACTTGTTAGAGAGGTTAGGGAAGAAATGGTATGAAATATTTGGATACAAATATTTTAGTATATTCTATAGAAGCCCACCCTGTTTATGGGAAGGCTTGCTCAAAGATTATTGGTGATATTAAATCAGGAAAACTTCGAGTAATTTGTTCAATGTTAATTTTAGTAGAATTTCTTAATGCCCTCCAGAAAATGAATGCACAATTTAAAAGGGAGAATAAACCGCTCATAGATATTCCTTTGTCACTGGATGCGGTTCTTTTACTTCCAATTGAATGGATAGATATAAATTTTTTCCTTATCAAACAAGCAGGCAATTATGATGTTGAACTTGGGGGCAACGACTCCATTCACTTGGCAACAATGGAATGGCAAAATGCGCATGAAATCATATCAGCTGATAAGGGTTTTGACAAGATTAATTTTGTAAAAAGAATAGATCCTCTGCATTACTGAACTGAGGCGGCAGAGCCAGCCTTTATCAAGGAGGAGGGCTAGGAGGCTCAAAATCTTCTGGCGGCTCTTCAAAAACTTTTCCTATTCCAGTATCTGTTGTTAAATTTTTTTCTCCAGGCGGCTTTTCACTTTTTTCCTTTTTAACAAAAACATCTCTCACTAAAACAAAAGCCACAATTAAAATTAAGATTATTGCAAGGATAATTGAAAGATATTTGTAATTTTTTAGTTCCATTTTTTAAGATTAGGATTTTTTTAAACAGGCACCTTATAAATGTTCGCTTTTCAATTTTTGCCAGGCACACTTGGCTTTACTATTTATTCCTCTTTTGGAAACTCAGGAGGAACAATTTTTGCGCCCCCCAGCACACATGCATTTCCAGTTTTGACTAAAGCGCCTTTGTGCAAATCATCTGTGCTAAAGGATTTTTCAAAATTAATTTTCTGCCATTTCTGCGCAGCTTCCTCAAATCTGTAAGCAGAAGCAAATTCGCAGCTTCCCTTTATATCATTTAAAGAAAGCCCTTTCATATCAACTGTTACAGGGACTAAATTCCAGCCTTCAACTAATTCAATTGCATTGAAAGTTTGATACTCTGTTAATTCAAAAGTAATTCTGCAGCTTTCAAATCCATAGATCCAGAACGCATTTTCGCTCAAATAAGCTTGCAGCTCTTTCTCTCCCATTATACGCTGTGCTTCTTGAAGAGAAACATATTCGCCTTTTTCTTTTAAGTAAACAAATCCATAAGGATCATTTTTGCAGGTACTCTCTGTAGTTTCATATTTTCCAGGGAGAGAAACCAAATTCCATCCCTGCTTTATGTTTAATTCAGCAGTTACAGTTTCTTTTTCCTCTGGGAACGGAGGAGGTTTGATTGGCTCAATTATTGGCTCTTTTAGCCTTGGCTCAATTCTTTCTGCAGTTTTTAAGAAAATAACTTTTGAAATTTCTCCAGAAGCGCGAAGCGGAATTTCTATAACTCCTGAATTTGTTAATGCATATCCTTTTGCTTCTAAAGTTGCATCGTAGGCACTTCCTGGTTTTACAGTAAACTCAACTTTTCCATCTTCATCTGTTATACCTTTTTGCGCTGCTCCTGTTGCTGAATAAGCTCTTGAGAGTTCCTCTCTACTCAACATGCGCAGCTTTTCCTCTGAAAGCGCCTTTACAAGCCCTGTTAATGTTACTTGAACTCCTTGAATTGGCTTTTGAGTTGTAGCATCGCGTACATAAAGAGTTAAAGTTGTTTCAGAAGGAACTGGCTCAGGAACAGGGGTTGGAATCTGTACCTCCTTTTCTACAACCTCAAAAGTTACTTTATCAGAAACTGATTTTTCTCCATCAATAACAGAAACAGTATCCCTTGCCTCTGCATAATAAGTATGAGTTCCAGGAGTATTGAAAGTAACTTTATATTCGCATACATAAGTATCTAATCCAGAAGGATTTTGGCATACCTTTACTCCTCTGCCATCGAGATAAAGAATTATATTTAAAATATCAACATTATCAGTAGCTTTTGCAGCCAGCGTTACAGCATCTCCAACTTTTATAGTTATTTCTCGAATAGTAACAGAAGGAACAAAAACTTTAGGATTTTCAATGTCCTTCTCAATCCAATTTACTCTGAATCCCTTGCTTCCTGTTGCTCCTTTATCATCTGTAACTGTTAATGTAAGCCTATGGACTCCAGCACTTCCAGAAAATCCCAAACCTATTGTTGGAGATGTGCTATCATATTTTTCGCCTGTGTCCCATGTCCAGGTATATTTTACAATTCTTCCATCTGGATCGTAGGATTGAGAGGCATCAAAATAGCAGCTAATCTCTAAAGAACAAGTTCTTG
>JBBIPJ010000057.1:251-5382 GCA_037442905.1 archaeon | reverse complement strand
AATGGTTATGGGTTATGAGTAATGAGTTATGAGTTCGAAACTCAAAACCCATAACTCAAAACTCAAAACCTGGACAAACTTCACAAATTTCAAAGAAAAAATGGACCAAAAACTAAAGCCCTATCACGAATGCTTTGACACCTTCGCAAACGAGCTACGCTGGCGAATCTTGGAGAATTTAAAAGAAAAGCCTATGTCTGTTAATGAGTTAGCTGAAAAAACAGGCGCTGAACGCTCAAATGTAAGCCATAATTTGCAAACTCTCCGCCTTTGCAATATTGTCTCTGTCCGCGATGAGGGAAAAAACAGGATTTATTTCATAAAAGATGCTGCAATTCTGAGAGAGATTGAATCAGGCACAGCTCTGAAAGCTTTTGACATGCACATTGAAACTTTTTGCAGCTATTGCCACAAGATAAAAAAACCCTTAATAGTAAAATGACTCCAGTACAAAAATCACAGCTCGCAGAAATCGATCCTGCTAAGTGGGGCTTTCACGATAAAATAAAGCCTGTCTATGAAACAGAGCGCGGTTTAAATGAAAATGTTGTAAAAGAAATTTCTGAAATAAAAAACGAGCCTGATTGGATGCTCAAATTTAGATTAAGGGCTTTGGAGCACTTTTTAAAAAGACCTCTTCCAAGTTGGGGCGGGAATTTAAGTGATATTGATTTTAACAACATAAAATATTACATAAAGCCCTCTGAGCGCACAGAAAGAAGCTGGGATGATGTTCCTGCTGAAATAAAAAAGACTTTTGAAAGGCTTGGAATCCCAGAGGCAGAGCGCAAATTTTTAGGAGGAGTTGGCGCGCAGTATGACAGCGAAATTGTTTATCATAAAATAAGAGAGGATTTGGAAAAACTTGGGGTAGTTTTTCTTGGAATGGATGCTGGCCTGAAAGAATATCCTGAAATTGTTAAAAAATATTTTGGAACTGTTGTTCCTTACAATGATAATAAATTTGCAGCACTAAATTCAGCTGTCTGGAGCGGCGGAAGTTTTGTTTATGTTCCAAAAGGGGTTGATGTAAAAATTCCATTGCAGGCATACTTTAGAATTAATTCTGAAAATGCAGGGCAGTTTGAGCGAACTTTAATAATTTGTGAGCCAGGCTCTAAATGTCACTATCTTGAGGGCTGCACTGCCCCTGTTTACGCAACAGACTCTTTGCACACAGCAGTTGTTGAATTAATTGCAATGGAAAATTCTAAATTAAGATACACAACAATCCAGAACTGGAGCAAAAATGTTTACAATTTGGTTACTAAAAGAGCTTTTGCCTACAAAAACGCTACTGTTGAGTGGGTTGACGGGAATTTGGGCTGCTTAGCAGCGGATACAAAAATATTTCTCAATAATGAAATAAAAGATATCAAAGATGCGCAACCAAATGATATAATTTTTTCAATGAATGAAAACTTTGAACTAGATAGAGCTCGTGTCTTGGCTAAAAAATTCAGCGGTCGCAAAGCTGTTTTCAAACTTAGAACTCTAAATCATCGCGAAATTGTTGCCACCGCAAATCACCCATTTTTGGCATTGAAAAAAATTGGTAAACAGCGTTTGCTAAGATGGCTTCCTTTGGAACAAATCAAAATAGGCGATCTTGTTGCTGTAAGCGGTAAGATTCCGGAGCACGGCCAGCCCTATAAGATAAAATTTATACAAAAAGAAGGAAAGAATGCGCCAAAGCAAATACGTGTTCCTATAGATACAGATGAAAAACTTATGTGGCTCCTCGGATTTTATTTAGGGGATGGGTACTTTGATAGAAATCGCGTATACTTTGCCATTCCACCAAAAGATAAGTCCTACTCAAAGGTAAAAGAATTGTTAGAGAATATCTTTAGAGTGAAACCAATAGTTTATAAAGGAACTTTGCGTGTAAACTCTGTTGCTCTTATCAATCTTCTTAAAGAGCTTTGTTTTGTTGGCAATGCACGAACAAAAAGAGTTCCAAAGTGGGTGTTTGCATTACCGCAGAGCCAAAAGCGCGAATTTATTAATGGCTATATTGCTGCAGACGGTTATATTAGAAGGGGTCATAAAAATATTTCAATTACAAGTTCTAGCCGTGAGTTATTGGAGCAAATAAAGATGTTAGCTATTTCCTGTGGCCTAAATCCAATGAAAATAAGCAAGTGGTCAAGAACAGAGAAGAAACCACTTGGAAAAGAAATTAAAGAATACACTCACTACTTCCTTTACTTTGGAGAGCAAGAAATGCAAACTCCAGTGCAATTCGTTCCTGTTGCCGAGATAGTCCCAAGTGGCTATTCAGATACTTATGATATAGAGATAGAGGGCATACACAACTTTGTGGCAAATGGCTTTATAGTGCACAATAGCAAGCTCACTATGAAGTACCCCTCTGTTTATCTCAAAGGAAGCGGAGCTAAAGCAGAAATTTTAAGCATTGCGTATGCAGGAAGCGAGCAAAATCAGGACGCAGGAGGAAAGGCAATTCACTTTGCCCCAAATACCTCAAGCAAGCTAATCTCAAAATCAATAAGCAGGGGAACAGGGAAAACAACTTTCAGAGGGTATGTAAAGGTTTACAAAGGAGCTTTTGACACAAAATCCTACACAAGATGCGATGCCTTAATCCTGGATGATACCGCCACATCAAACACAATTCCTCAGTTGGATGTTGATGAAAATAAAGTTTCAGTCGGGCACGAGGCAGCTGTTGGTAGAATCGGAGAAGAGCAACTATTTTATTTGATGTCCCGCGGGCTTACAGAGCAGGAAGCAATAACAATGGTTGTGATGGGATTTTTCCAGCCATTTGTAAAAGAGCTCCCTCTTGATTATGCAGTTGAATTAAATAGGCTGATTGAGCTTGATATTGGTGGGAATCTCTGAGATGATGGCATTTTTAAAAACTAAAACTTTGAATGCAAAGGAGATAAGAAAAGATTTCCCAATATTTAAGAGAAGGGTTAATGGAAAGCCTTTGGTTTATCTGGACAGCACCGCGACTTCACAAAAACCTTTGCAAGTAATTGATGCTATCAAAGAATGCTATGAAAAATATTATGCAAATGTCCACAGGGCAGTCCATACTTTAAGCGGGGAAGCCTCTGAAAAATATGAAAACGCACATGAGAAAATTGCAAATTTAATCAACGCGCGCGGAATGGAAGAAATAGTTTTCACAAAAAACACCACTGAATCCATGAACTTGATTTTGTATTCTTGGGCTTACAACAATCTGAAAGCAGGTGATGAAATTATAACAACAATAATGGAACATCATTCAAATATTGTTCCATGGCAATCCTTGCAATCTAGAGGAATTAAGCTTAAATTTTTGGATATAAATCCTGATTATACCTTAAAGATAGAAGATTATGATGAACTCATAACCCAAAACACAAAACTCATAACTGTTTCCCATGTCTCAAATGTTCTTGGCACAATTAATCCTGTTAGAGAAATTGGAAAAATTGCGCATGATAATAACTGCCTGTTTGTTGTTGATGGAGCGCAGAGTGTTCCGCACATGCCAGTGGATGTAAGAAAAATTAATGCTGACTTTCTAACTTTTAGTTCGCATAAAATGCTCGGGCCTGCTGGAATCGGGGTTTTGTATGGCAAAAAAGAAATTTTAGGGGAAATTCCCCCGTTTCTCTACGGAGGTGATATGATTAAGGAAGTTACAAGAGAATCCACAGTTTTCAATGACTTGCCCTGGAAATTTGAAGCAGGCACCCCGAATATTGAGGGCGGAATTGGCTTGGCAGCAGCAGTTGATTATTTGCAAAAAGTCGGAATGGAAAACATAAGGGAGCATGAAAAAGAACTTGTGAAATATTCTTTTGAAAAACTTTCTGACATTCCTGATTTAACAATTTACGGGCCGAAAAATCCTGAAATAAAAGCAGGGATTTTTGCTTTTAATGTTGGGGATGTTCATGCGCACGATACAGCTTCGCTTTTGGACGAGGAAGGAATAGCAGTAAGAAGCGGGCATCACTGCACAATGCCTTTAACAAGGGAAAGATTGGGAATACATTCTTCTGCTCGCGCATCTTTCTATTTGTATAACACAAAAGAGGAAATTGACGCTCTTGCAAAGGGGATTGAAAAAGTTAGAAAGGTGTTTAAGTTAAAATAGCTTGTAGCTCGTAGCTTGGAGCTTGTAGAAACTAAAATGGCACGCCCAATAAAATCAGATGATGATATGACAGGAGTGGACGCAGGAATGTACACAGAGGTTATCCTGGACTATTACAGGCATCCGCGCAATAAAGGAAAAATTGAAAATCCTGATGCAAAATTCAAGGACTGGAATCCTCTGTGCGGGGATGAGGTTGAGGTATATTTAAAATTCAACAGCAAAAAAATTTCTGAAATAAAATTTGAAGGAGCTGGCTGTGCAATAAGCCAAGCAACAACTTCCATGCTCACAGAATATATTCAAAATAAACAAATTGGTGAAATAAATGCAATGACAAATGAAGAAGTTCTCTCTCTTTTAGGAATAAAAGTTACTCCTGTTCGCACAAAATGCGCTTTGCTAGGATTTAATGCAATAAAAAAAGCAATCCACTGGTGGGAAAAAGGGGTAAAAGCAGAGGATGTTACAAGGACTGATACTTATCAAATTAGGGGAGGCGATTAAGTAAATCAAGGTGTGCGGTAATGCGGATCGCACGTGTATAAATGCCGCTTGCGGTAGTGCGGAAGTGCGAAAAGAAAAATCGCACCCCCACAAGACAGCGTGAAAGCGGAGCTTTCACGCGCATTAAGGAACTTTGTTCCTTAATGTTTCAAAAACGCGCATGACGCACCACAAAGGGTAGGCTATGCAAAAATAAAGAAGCCCGGGATAGGGTAGCAATTGAAGCCTACCCTTTGTGCCGCACCCCCTTAAAAAATTTCAAGGAGAAAAAATGCCAGACTTAGAAGTAAAAAATTTGCACGTGGAAGTAGAAGGAAAAGAAATTCTGAAAGGAGTTAATCTTAGTGTGAACAAGAACGAAGTTGTTGCATTAATGGGCCCAAATGGCGCAGGAAAATCAACTCTGGGATATGCAGTAATGGGGCATCCAAAGTACAAGATTACAAAAGGCAAGATTCTTTTCAAGGGCGAGGATGTTTCTACACTCTCTCCAGATAAGCG
>JBBIPJ010000057.1:0-232 GCA_037442905.1 archaeon | reverse complement strand
CTTATTTTTAGGCTTCCAGTACCCCTCTGAAGTTTCTGGGGTTTCAGTTTTCAATTTCCTGAGAACTGCCCTGAACTCAGTAAAAGAGCAGCCTGTTCCTGTTCTGGAGTTCCAGAAAACCCTGTGGAATACAATGGCAATGCTTAAAATGCCGCAGGAGTTTGCGCAGAGAAATTTAAATGAAGGTTTTTCAGGAGGGGAAAAAAAGCGCGCAGAAATTTTGCAGATGGCA
>JBBIPJ010000056.1:0-5424 GCA_037442905.1 archaeon | reverse complement strand
CAACTACAAACTTAATTTACTTCACGGTTATTCTTCATATTTCCCAAATCTCCTCTTTCTTTTATCAAAATCTTTTAAAGCATTAACATAATCGCGCAGAGTCATATCAGGCCAATACTTATCAATGAAACAAAGCTCCATATACGCGCTGCCCCAGAGCATAAAGTTTGAAATTCTTTTTTCTGCTGTTCTGATTAATAAATCAGGATCAGGGGCGTTTGAATAGAGGTTTTGAGAAATAAATTCTTCTGTGATGCGGGATTCGGGATTCGGGATGCGGTTTACGGCATCTACAATTTCCTGCCTTCCTGAATACGCAAGCGCAATTCTGAAAAACTTTTTATTATAAGCAGAAGTTTTGTCTCGTGCTACTTGAATCGCATTTAACAATTTTTGCGGAAGTAAATCCTCTCTGCCCACAATATCAATGCGCACTTTATTTTTGTGGATGTCTTTGTCTTCAGCAAGCCTCAAAAAATGTTCAGCATATAAATCATAAAGATAATTTAAAACAGCTGCTGGCCGCTGCAAATTCTCATAAGAAAGACCATAAACAGTATAATATTTTATGGGAGTATTTCCAATAGACCATCTCCCGAGATTTTCTAAAACCTCAATCCCTTTTTTATGCCCCTCAATTGAATTGAGCTTTTTTTGAAAAGCCCATCTCCTGCAGCCGTCTGGAATAATACAGAGATGAGTTGGATAATTTTTAATTTTTGGAACTTTCATTTATGCCACCCTCCACTAAATTGTGAGAAGGGTTAATATATAAGTATATTGTAAAATAGAATTCCAGCATGCTTCGGAAGCTTCGCTTCCTCGCATTTTCTCGCTTACGCTCAAAAATGGCCACAAAAAAAGAAGTGGCAGAAGATGTCTGGACAGAGAAATACAGGCCCTTAACTTTGGAAGAAGTTGCCGGGCAGGAATTTATAGTCAAGAGTCTAAAAAGTTTTGTTAAAAATAAATCTTTACAGCATTTGCTTTTTGTCGGCCCAGCAGGAACTGGAAAAACTACCTGCGCCTTGGCTATTGCCCGCGAACTTTTTGGGGAAAACTGGAGGCAGAATATTTTGGAATTAAATGCTTCGGATGAGAGAGGAATTGATGTTATCAGAAACAAAGTAAAGGATTTTGCGCGCACAAAATCCCTGGGAAATGTTCCTTTTAAAATAATTTACCTTGATGAATCTGATGCCCTTACACAGGAGGCGCAGCAGGCTCTCAGAAGAACAATGGAGGATTATACAGCAACCTGCAGATTTATTTTATCAGCTAATTATGGAAGTAAAATTATTGATCCTATTCAGAGCAGATGCGCGCTTTTCAGATTCTCTCCTCTGAATGACAAAGATATTTCTGAAAGATTGCACATGGTTGCAAAAAAAGAAAATATCCATCTAGAAGCGAGCGGAGAAAAAGCAATTCTGGAAATTGCACAGGGAGATTTAAGAACTGCAATTAATCTAATGCAAGCTGCTGCCTCAACAACAAACAAAATAAGCGAAGAGGAGGTTTACAAAGTTTCAAGCAAAGCAAAGCCAAAGCAAATTGAGGAAATTGTTGAACTTGCATTAAAAGGAAAGTTTGTTGATGCACGCGTAAAACTAAATACAATTATGATTGAACAGGGGCTTGCGGGCGAGGATGTTATAAGACAAATTCATTCTGTTGTTATGAATAACGAATTAGGAATTTCTGAGGAAAAATTAACAGAGCTTATTGACAAAATTGGGGAATATGATTTCCGCGTTATTGAGGGAAGCGATGATAGAATTCAGTTAGACGCTTTATTGGCGCAGCTCTATCTGATTGGAAAGAAAAAATAAGGAGTAAACGAAAGAAATGAGCGAAGAAGTTACAATTAGTTTTTTGCCTTGGGTTGAAAAATACCGCCCACAAAAATTGAAAGATATCTTGGGGCAAGATTCTGCTATTCAGGAACTTCTAAAGTGGATTAAGAATTTTAAAAAGGAAAAAAACAGAGCAATAATTTTGCACGGCCAGGCTGGAAATGGAAAAACTGCGCTTGCAACAGCGCTTGCAAATGAATTAAATTATGAATTAATCCAGATGAATGCTTCTGATTTTAGAACAGAAGCTGCCATAAATGAAAAAATCGGGCACGCTGTTTCCCAGCAATCATTAGTGCAGAAAAAGGGGAAGATAGTTTTAATTGATGAGATTGACGGGATTTATGGAACAGCCGACAGGGGTGGAATTTCTGCTCTGCAAAAAATAATCCGCACCACAAATTATCCTGTAATTTTTACAGCGAATGATATCTGGCAGGATAAGTTAAGATTTCTGAGAGTGGGGTGCAAGTTAATCCAGATGAGAAAGGTTGATTTGCGCACAATAGCAAAAAGATTGAAAGAAATTTCTGATTTGGAGGGAATTAAGATTAAGGAAAATATTTTACATGAGATTGCGCGCAGGGCGGAAGGCGATTTACGCGCTGCTATAAATGATTTGCAAACATTTGGGATTAAAAAAGTTGCTGAGGGGGATTTAAAAACTCTCGCTGGAAGAGAAAAAGAAGTTCCGATTTTTGAAACATTGCTAGCAGTGTTTAAATCAAAGGACTGGAAAATAATTCAAAAGGCTTTTTTCAATTCTGATAAAGCCCCGGATGAGATTCTTATGTGGATTGCTGAGAACATTCCGAATGAATATGAAAAGCCTGAGGAAATTGCAGCTGCTTATGACAAGCTTTCAAGGGCAGATGTTTTTAGAGGAAGAATAATTCACAATCAAGCCTGGGGATTGCAGGCTTTCTCAAATGAGCTAATGACTTTTGGAGTTGCAACTGCTAAAAAAGAAAAATATAGAAAATTCACTCGTTATTCTCCGCCAAAAATTTTACAAAAAATGGGCGCAACTAAGGGAGCACGCACTGCAAGGGATGAAATTGCATATTTAGTTGGAAAAAAATTGCACTGCTCAAAAAAGCGCACAATTGAGCAATTCCCTTATTTAAGTTTAATTTTAAAAAAGAAATCTCTTAATTTGCCCTTAGACGAGGAGCAAATACGATTTTTGAAAAATTATACTTAATCTGTTGCAGTGTTTGGGATTCTGCTGTGGCCAAATATATTTCTATGGTCAGTAACCTCTATTGAAACATTTGAGTTAACACAATTTGAGCTTGAGCAAGTTGCATTGTATTTCCCAATGCTTTTCTCACTATAACTCGCACTTGAGCATGTTGTGCCATTTATCTTAAAAACAAAATTGCTGCTGTTTAGCTCTGTAATTGGCTCGCCAAACTCTTTCTTTGCAGTTACATTTAATGTACAAACTGGACCTCTTACCAGAGTGTTGTTTAAAGCAACTATGTCTATTGCTCTATAGATCCATGTGTTTGTTTCCAGTGTTGACCCCTGGCTAAAAAGGGATAGATAGAGAGAAGCATTCATTGAAGAATTAGAAGCTGAAACTCTGGAAGCACTAACATTTACAATTATTCCGCGCTCCAATCCCTGTGTTTGTATGTATTTGCTGAATGAGCTCAGATTAGAATCTAAATAATCATTTGGATTTAAGGTTTGATCTCGAGAAACATCTGAAAGCGATATTTCAACAACTTTTCCAAATTCTTCTTTTGTATTTAATGCAAAAAAGCTCAATTCGCGCTGAAGTAGAACTGGATTTGTTATCTGCCCTGTTCTTGCAACAAAAAAGAAAACTGCTGTTACAACAAAAATTATTATCACTGCAGCCGCAATAAAAAACTGCGCTTTTCTATTGAAGAGAAATTTTTTACTCATGTCTTAAACCACAATGATAATTTAACATTGCAAGGTGCCCAGAGATTGCAATAGCTTCCATAATCTCCTGCAACTATGTAATTAACAGTTACAATTTCTCTTTGTGTCGGCTGGGCAGCTGTTGCAACTCCTCCCTGAAAGATTGAATTTCCATTGCTATCAACTAGAAATACTGAGAATCCAACATTTTCTGGAAGCTCTGCAGCAATATCATTTGTTAATTGCGGCCAGTTGTTTATGCAACTGGTTCCAAATCTTAAGTTATCTCTCAAATCACTGCGAAAATTTCTATCTGAATCTCTGAGGTCAAGACTCCTAATAGCATCCTCTCCAAGTGTTTTTAGAACAATAGGGTCGTAGCTCTGCGCACCTCTTGATAGAGATGATTGTGTCTGCTGCACGAAAATTAAAAATCCAAAAACAAGCGCTGCTGCAAGCGAAACTTCTATAAGCCTTATGTATCCCTTTGTATTTTTTATTTCCATACGAGCAAAGTAATATTTACTTGAGTTTTGTTTATTGATGCGTATTTTTTAATTGTTATTGTCTTATCTGTTTTTCCTGGTGTGTGATTAAAGTAATCGAGGAATCTAAAACTCTGATTTGAGATATCTATTTTAAAATTAAAATCCTCCTCAAGGCTTAAATTTTGTTTTAATTGGCTATATGGAATAGAATCATTTAAATAATCAACTTTAAGCGGGTCTAAAGCCCCTCTAATTGTTTCATTCGAATTATTGTTGTACAGTGCAAGGCCAACTAAAGCTGGATTTGTATTCCAATTTGTGGGCGAGCCTGGAGTATCAAAAAGCACTTTTGCAAAATCTGTTGCTCTCGCACGCAGCTCTGAGTCCTCAGCTGCTGTGCTAAAAGTTGGTAAAAGGCGAAGAATTGCAACAGCTGCGCTAACCGTGATAACTGCCAGCAAAATCACGGATACAACAAACTCAATATTTACCTGGCCCTGATTATTCTTTACAACATGAAAAACCATGATGTCACAACCCCAAATGCAAGAAATACAGCGCTGTGCTTCAATCCTATTACAGGACTTCCCTCTGAAATCTGCCCAGCAAGCATTCCATTAAACACAGCCTGAATTGCTATCATTGAGAAAAAGAGATTTTTGTAAAATTGAATTATCTCCTCTGGATTTTGAGTTACAAGAGTAAAGCCCTGACTTGTAATTAAAGGAATCATTAACTTCTGCAGGGCAATAACTATTATCACAAAAAGAATATAGATAGCGTACATTATCAGAGCTTGTTGATTTAATTTTGTTTTTCTTTCTTTCTCGGCCTCCTTGATTAAAGTTGCATCGCGCGCAACAGAATCTAATGTATCAGTTAGAGCTCCTCCGCTTACTTGGGCTTGAATTATAATCGCAACTGCGCGCTCAATAAACCTGCTCTTTGCGCGCTTTGAAAATCTTTTCAAAACATCATCAAAAGGAATTCCCCAGGATATTTGATATGCCATTTTTTGTACCTCAGGAGTCAATCTGCCATAATCAATACGCATGCTCTTGTAAACAGCCTCTGGCAGTGTCATTCCTGTTTTTCTTGCCTCTGCAATATCGCGCAAAAAAGCTGGCAAATTTTCCTCCATATCCCTTAAGCGCTCGGCCTCAAAATAAGTATAAAGCGAATAT
>JBBIPJ010000055.1:0-5456 GCA_037442905.1 archaeon | reverse complement strand
CAAGCGGCATTTATAGACGTGCGATCCGCACCACCGCACACCTTAATTTACTTCACAGCTATCAGCCGAACGCTCCACCAGGCTAAGCTACAGGCCCAGAGGAAGTGGTTTGTAGTAATAAACATTTATATTTTTGTTTTGGGAAGATTTATAAGAACTCCTGTAGGTAATATCTGTATGGCATATAAAAAACCCCGCTGCGTTTGTGTTGTAAGCAGATATCTTACTCCTGAAATTTTATCCGTGGCTAATGAGATTAAAAATTATTTCTCTCGCGGAAGATGCAAAATCTGTTATGAAAAAAGTTTGGGCAGAAGGTTGAGTGTAAAAAATTTATTTAGGGTTGAAAAGCCGCCCTTGAACTGCGACTTGATAATCACAATCGGCGGCGATGGAACTCTCTTGAGAACAGTAATGGCTGTAAGGGGGAGAAAAATTCCTGTTGTTGGAATAAGAAAAGGAACAATGGGATTTCTTGCTGAAATTGAAGCAGATGAAAATTTGCATTATTTTTTAGGCAGGATTGAAAACGGAAAATTTGATGTTGAGGAGCGCACAAAATTAGAGGTTCGCTTAAACGGGCGCAGAGTTGGAGAAGTTTTAAATGATGCTGTAATTACAACTGCACAGCCTGGAAAAATCCAGAAGTTCTCAATTGAAATTCATGGAGATAAGATTGATGAGATTGCTGCTGACGGAGTTATTGTTTCAACCCCAACAGGAAGCACCGCATATGCGCTGAGCTCAGGCGGGCCGATTATTGACCCACTTTTAGATGCATATGAAATTGTTCCAATTTCCCCTTTTAGATTGAGCGCCCGTCCAATAGCAGTTCCTCCGTGGGCTAAAACCACAATCAGAATTATAACAGAGCGCCGCGGATTTTTAGTTCTTGACGGATACAAAACTTTCTCTTTGATAAAACGCGATCGCGTTCAGATAACAAAATCAAGAACAAAAGCATATTTAGTCAGGTTTGAGCGCAGCTTTTATAAAAAAGTAAAGGAGAAGTTAATCTGATTGCTTGTGGTAGGCATCAAGGGCTCCTTGAAGAAGCTCAAGCGTTTCCTTGTCATTAAAAACTTTCCTATACCCATCTTCAACTCTCAGCAATGCAACAACAAGATTAACAGCTTTTTCTCCATGCTCTTTTACAAGCCTTTCAAAATCAGACAGTTGCTTTTCCGCATCAATTAGCCAATGCGAAATTATTTCTCTAATTTTGTCTATATCGCTCGGGTAAACCAAGTCTGAGATTCTATGTCTCCCTGTCTCTTTGGCAAGCATTTCTGGGAGAAACAGGGATTCCATAAATTTAATCTCTGCATAGCCATGATATGCAGCGATTGCAATCTCAACCCTGTCCAGAATTATGAAAATTTCCTCAACCCTTTTTGATATTAAATCAAGTCCTTGTGGGCTTTTTAATCGCTGGAGAAGTTTTACATGCGGGCTTTCGGCTGGAACTTTTCTTTGTGTAAGATTGTAGAGCATAGCACTTTGAATAGCAGCTGCTTTTTTCGCGGCTTCTTCAAAATTTTTTCTGTCCAGTTCCCTGCTTTTTTTCTTCCCAGCTCTTCTTAGCCCCTTTAATACTTCCTTTATATCCTTTGGAATGCCCATGATTGTATTTATATTAGTTTTACCCTATTAAATTTCCTATGGCATTGCTTAAAAGACACAAAGATTCCCACAAGGGAGACAATGGAGTTGTTCTAGTTGTTGGCGGAAGCGAAATTTATTCAGGCGCGCCTGCTTTTACAAGCTTGGCAGCTTACAGAGCAGGTGTTGATTTGGTTTATACAGCAGCGCCCAGAAGAGCTGCAGACATTGTTGCAACTTTTTCTCCTGAGTTAATAACAATTCCCCTGCTTGGGAAAAATTTGGACAAAATGCATATTCCAACTATAATGGAATACTCGGAAAAAGTAGATGTTCTTGCAATTGGTCCTGGTTTGGGAACTGAAAAATATACAATGGCTGCGTGCAGGGAAATAATCTCTAAATGCGAAATTCCAATGGTAATAGATGCAGACGCTTTAAAGGCAATTGCTGGAAATCTGAAAATCCTGAAAAACAAGGAATGTGTTTTAACCCCGCACAGGGGAGAATTTGAAATAATTTCAGGCGGACAAAAAGCAATTGAGGAAAATGTGCGCAAATTTACTGCAACTCTGAGTGAGAAGCAGATTGTTGTTCTTTTAAAAGCTCCTGTGGATATTATAACAGACGGACATAGGGTAAAAAAGAACACAACAGGGAATCCAGGGATGACAATTGGGGGAACAGGAGATGTTTTGACAGGAATTGTTGCTGCTTTAATTGCGCAGAAAGTTAATTTGTTTGATGCTGCATATTATGCTGCTTTCATAAACGGAAAGGCCGGAGACATTTGTTATTCTGAAAAGGGCTATGGATTAATAACAAGCGATATAATTGAAAAAATTCCAGCAGTTCTAAAACAAGTTTAGTAAGGAATTTCCTCTCCCACTTGGACAACAATTCCAGCAGTTGTGCTTGTGTTCTTTAAAAGCTCTTTTACTAAAGTAGTTGCTTGTTCTATTTGCTCTTTAGTTGCAACTGTAATTTTTCCATCCATATAGGGCTGGTGGAGTGTGCATTCATATTCAATAATTCCTGGCTCTGCTGTTACTGTGTATTCAAATGTTTCTCCTGCTTCCAATCTTTTATCTATCCCTAATGATTTGACAGTTACAGTGTGCGCCCAGTTATCCTTGTTAGTCCAGATTATTTTATCCCCCTTTGAAACTGCAAGAAGGCTTGGGGCAAATGCATTGTTTCTGAGCTCAACATTTTTTACAGAAGCCTTAACAACTTGCTCAGCCTTTTCAATTGCTTTTTCAACTGGTGCTTTTGCAGTGGCAAGAGCCTTTATTACATCCCCGTGCTCTGTAACAATTTCTGAAACTTTTTGCCCCAGAACATAGCCCTGGGTTGATTCAACATTCTTGTATTCCTGAATTAGAGATTTAACCTGTGCAACCATTTCTTTTGTAACAGCAAGCTTTGGATTAACACCAGCAGCTTTTACATCTCCTTGGTCTGTTGCATCAGCATTTTCTTTTTGAGCAAACTGCTTTACCTCTGCTCTGTTATCATAAACATATACAGGGATTGAATCACTTGTTGTAATTGGCTCCCTTCCGCTTGTGACAAGAGCTTTCTTTTTTAACTGCGCTTTGTATTTCTCGTAAACCTGTATTGAGGTTTGCTGCCTTGTTTTTCCTCCTACAACAGTAACTTTTATCCCAGCAGCTTCTAAATCTGATTTATATTTTTCAGGAACAGCTGAACTGCCGCCGATAACTATTACTTCATTTGGCTTTGCATTTTTTATCCTATCAAAAACAACTTTCTGAAACTGTCCCCAGTTTGTGCTTATAACTGGAAGGTTTAAATCAGAAGCAACTGAAAGAGCCAAGGCCAAATCTGCCTCGTTATTGGAAACTAAAATTAGTTTGTCAACTTCACTGGGAGTTGATGTTGGCTTTTTTATTGTGGTTGGAGCCTGCGCAAATACTGCTGCGCTTCCAACTATCAGGAAAGCCAGTGCAATTTGTATCAGCGTATTCTGTGTTTTCATTTTTCTCTTCCTTTTATCTAAAATGAACGCTATATAAGATTTGCGGTGAACAGAAATGAACAGGCTATTCAGCCTTAACCTCAATTTTTTGAACTATGGGTTTTATACCGGGGGCAATTTTCTGCCCAGGCTTTATTTTTTCATTTGCATTTTTCCATTTTAAATCTTTAAGAGTTCCTTTATGCCCAAGTTGGGAACGAATTTTTAGAGCAGTTTCAGGAAGAAATGGCAATAACAAAATTGCAATAGAATGAACCAAATTTGCAGCAACATAGATTGTTGTTGCCTGTGTATCCTTATTTTTCCATGGTTCTTTCTCATTTAAATAAACGTTTCCAGCTCTGGTTAAGTCCATAACAGCCTTTAGCCCGTCTAAAAAATTAAACTGCTCAATTTTTTCAGAAACAACTTTTTGGGTTTCAGCTATTAGCCCTAAAACTTTTTTATCTTTTTCATCAAATTCCCCGGGTTTTGGGATTTCCTTATAGAAAAATCTCTGGATAAAAGTCAAAGTTCTGTGCACAAAATTCCCCAGAACATCTGAAAGCTCATTATTTATTCTAATTGAAAATTCTTTCCAGGAGAAATCCATGTCTGTTGCTAGTGGAGAGGTAATTGTCAAGTAATATCTGAGATAGTCAGCAGGATATTTTTTCAGGAAATCTGAAATCCACACAACCCAGCCCCTGGAAGTAGACATTTTCTGTTTTTCAAGTGTGAGATATTCGCCTGCTATTATTGTCCAGGGAAGTTTGTATTTTCCATGAGCCATTAACATTGCAGGCCAAAACAGAGCATGATGGTAAATTATATCTTTTCCAATAAAATGAATTATTTTTCCATTTTTCCAATAGCTTAAACCATTTTTTTTATCCCATTCCTGTGTTGCTGAAATATATCCTATTGGAGCATCCCACCAGACATACAAAACTTTATTTTTTGCTTCTTTCAATGGGACTTTCACTCCCCATTCCAAATCCCTTGTTATTGCCCAGTTCTGCAGATTTTCAGTCCAGTTTAAAGCATAGTTTTTTACATTTGCTGGCAATTCTTTTCTGTTCAAAAAATTTCTTAATTGCTCCTTGAATTCTGTTAATTTAAAAAACCAGTGTTTTGTGCTTTTAAGCTCAGGAGTGCTTCCGCAAATAATGCAATGCGGATTGTCCAGAGTTCTCAGAGCCTGCGCGCATTTTTCGCAATGGTCTCCGCGCGCGCCTTCAAATCCGCAATTAGGGCAGTTTCCTTCAACATATCTATCAGGAAGGAATCTTTTATCTTTGCTGCAGTAATATTGATCCACATCCTGGGCAAAAATATAGCCTTTTTCATATGCTGTTAAAAAGAATTCCTGAGCATTTTTATGATTCAATTTATTGCTTGTTCTTGAAAAAATATCAAAATTAATTCCTAAATTCTTCAGCTCAGCTTTCATAATCCTATGATATTTAGTTGCAACTTCTAAAGGAGTTGATTTTTCCTTTTCTGCTGTTAAAGTAATTGGAGTTCCATGCTCATCACTTCCGCAGATAAAAGCCACATCCTCTCCTTTTAAGCGCAAATATCTTACATAAATATCAGCAGGCAAATAAGTGCTTCTTATGTGCCCTGCGTGCAAAGGCCCGTTTGCATACGGAAGTGCGCATGTGACGAGGATTTTTTGTTTTTTCATTTTGTTGAAATTTGTTATTGCTAGACGCTTGAAGCTTGAAGCTTGTAGCCTCCGTTTCTACTAGCTACGAGCTACAAGCTACTAGCCTTAATTTACCTCCTGTTCTATTAAATGTTTTTTGATATCAGGGGCTTTGTGTAAAAAGTAAAACATGGCTCGCAGCTTGCGGCTTGCAGTCATTTC
>JBBIPJ010000054.1:0-5491 GCA_037442905.1 archaeon | reverse complement strand
CACGAAAAAATCGGAAAACTTTCAAAGCCTGAAATATCGTTTGTTGAAAATTCTTTTGCAGCGAGGTTTTTCACAAGAATTTATTATATAACAGATTATGAGGAGTATCACAAAAAAGCAGAAAATGTTTTGAAACTTTTGCAAACAATCCATGAGTATTACGGAATTTTTGCCGCAACTTATGCACTAAGTTTGGATTTTTACTTAAATCATGCGATGGTGAATTTTATTTATTCTAAAAGTGATGAGAAATCAAAAAATTTGCATGCAGAACTTTTAAAATTATATTACCCTAGCAAAATAATCAGAATGCTAGAGGTGAATGAAAACAAAGCACAGATAGAAAAGCTCGGATACGATGCGAAAACTTTCCCAGCAGCTTTTGTCTGCTTTGGAACTTTGTGCATGCCGCCGGCTTTTAACCCTGAAAACCTTACAGGAATACTTGCAAAGCAATGAAAAAAGAACTTAAAAGAAAATTGCACACAGAAGAACTGCATGGAAAAAAAGGCAAGTATATCCGCTCGACAATTTTTGGATGGCAGGATGGAATTGTTAGTGCAATGGCATTGTTAGCAGGATTGACGGGCGCAGCTTTGGAAGGAGTTGCGCTTAGCGATTTTGTAATAATCCTTGCAACACTTGCAGAAATTTTTGCAGGCTCAATCTCAATGAGCTTTGGAACTTATATCGGGACAAAATCACAGATTGAAGTGCATAGAGCAGAAATAGAACGCGAAAAAGCTGAGATTGAGGAGGAGCCAAAAAAAGAGGAGGCTGAACTAAGAGAATTTTACAGGGCAAAGGGATTTACGCCAAAAGAAATTGAGATAATTGTCAGAAGGTTAAAAAAGAACAAAGCTGCAATGCTCGATGTTATGATAAAAGAAGAGCTGGGCGGTTATGGAGGGGTTTCAGAAAACCCTTTTATCAGTGCACTCTATATGTTTGTTTTCTATGCAATAGGCGGATTTATTCCACTAAGTCCGTTTTTATTTTTATCTCCGAAAAATGCAATAGGATATGCAATTATTTTAACAGCAATTGCACTTTTTGGAATAGGAGCTGCAAAAACTTATTTGACAGGAAGAAACTGGATAAAAAGCGGGCTTGAAATTTTAATAATTGGACTGCTCGCAACAGCAGGTGCGTATTTAATTGGAACGTTTTTAGGGGGCGGATTTTAATGGTGATTATTGAATGACAAGCAATGCTCTTAAAATTGCAAATGAAAGTTTGAAAGTAAGAGTTGCAAGTATTTTTGCGTACCCATTAGTGCCTATTGATGGAAAAGGATGCTATATAAAAGACATTGACGGAGGGTGGTTTTTGGATTTTAATTCAAATCTGAGCACAAACAATATTGGATATGGCAATCCAGAGATAAAGGAAATCATAAGGGAATACTCAAAAACTGGAATCCAGAAGATTGCTGGCACAGATTTTTTTTCAGAGGAAGCTTTAGTTTTAGCAAAGAAAATTCTGGAAATTGTTCCAAAAAACTTGCGCAAAGTTTTCTTTGTTAATAGCGGTGCAGAGGCTGTTGAAAATGCATTAAAATTAGTTTATAACAAAAAAGGCCCATACACAGGAGTTTGCATGAAAAATGCTTTTCATGGACGCACACTGGGAGCACTTACATTTACAAATAGTAAATCAATTCAAAAAAAGAATTTTCCATTCTTCCCGCATCATGAATTGGATTTTTGTGGAGAAAAAGGATACTGTAATTACAAAGAGCTTGAAGAATTAATAGCAAGAGAATTAACACCTGCTTTTGTAATTATGGAATCTGTTCAGGGAGAAGGCGGATATAGGCCAGCAAGCAAAGAGTTTGTAAGATATTTGAGAAAAATAACAAAGGAGCACAATATCGCTTTCATACTTGATGAAGTTCAATCTGGAATGGGGAGAACAGGAAAATGGTGGAGCTTTGAGCACTATGGAGTAAAGCCGGATATTATGGCTGCAGGGAAAAGTTTGCAAGTAGGAGCTACAATAACGAGCAATGAGTATGATATTTCAAAAAAAGACGCTGGAGTGATTGGCAGTACGTGGGGCGGAGGACATAGATTGGATTTGGCTTTGGGCGCAAAGGTAATTGAAATTATTAAAAAAGAAAAACTTCTCAGAAATGCTGAGCGCATGGGCAAATATTTTATGAAAAGGCTGAAAGAAATTCAGCAAAAATATCCTGCAAAAATTATTGATGTGCGCGGGTTGGGGCTGATGATAGGGGTTGAAATGAATAATAAAGCACGAGAAGAAAAAATAGTTCATGAAGCTTTCAAACAGAAACTTTTGCTTTTGGGATGTGGAGAGAAAACAATTAGAATTGCTCCGCCACTGATAATTGAAAGGGAAACTACAGATAAAGGAATTGAGATTTTTGAGAATTTAGTTAGAAAATTTTAATCATATTTCACATCTATTTGAGCGCGCTGCAATTTTCCACTATAATCTCTATAGATTACTTTTACTCTGCTATAAGTATCGATTGCTCCTCCTCTTCCTCCTGCTTCTGCATGTCCACTTCCACTTGCTTTAATTCCGCCAAAAGGCAAATGAACCTCTGCTCCAATTGTAGGAGCATTTACATAAACAATTCCTGATTGCAATTCTTTTTCAGCGCATGCACTTTTGTTTACATCTTGTGTATAAATTGAACTTACTAATCCATACTTTGTATCATTTGCAATTTTAATTGCCTGTTCCAAATTCTTAACTTTTATAACTGTTACAACTGGCCCAAAAATTTCCTCCTGCTCAATTCTTGCTCCTGGTTTAGAGACAAAAATTGTTGGCTCAATAAAGTAGCCATTAGTTAGTAGCTTGTAGCTTGTAGCTGGTCGTCCCCCGCAGATAAGTTTTGCGCGCTCCTTTTTTCCAATTTCAATGTAATTTAAAACTTTTATGTACTGCTCTTCGCTTACAACAGGGCCCATATCCACGTTTCTGTTTAACCCATTTCCCAATCGTAATTTTTTTGCATGCTGAACAAATTTATTTAAAAATTTATCAAAAATTTTCTCATGCAATATCAGTCTGCTTGCTGCAGTACATCTCTGCCCTGAAGTTCCAAAACCGCCCCAAATTGCACCGTTCAGAGCTAGCTCTAGATTAGCATCATCCATTACAATAATTGCATTTTTTCCACCCATTTCACATGCAGCTTCTTTCCCAGTTGCCGCGCAGATTTCCTGAACTCTTGCGCCTGTTGCCGTGCTTCCTGTAAATGAAATTGCATCTATTCCTTTATGCTTTAAAATTTCGTCTCCAACCTCGCTTCCTATTCCATGAACCAAATTTAAAACTCCTGCCGGAAGATTAACCTCATCAAAAATTTCAACGAATTTTGTTGCACATAGGGGAGTAAATTGAGAAGGCTTGAAAACAACCGTATTTCCACAAACTAAAGCAGGTGCAACTTTCCAGGAAGGAATTGCAATTGGAAAATTCCATGGGGTTATTAAACCAAAAACACCAATTGGCTCGCGAACTGTTTTTGCATCTTTGTTTGGTAATTCAGAAGGAACTGTTTCTCCCTGTAATCTGCGGCCTTCACCTGCAAAATAATAACAAGTATCAATTGCTTCCTGAACATCTCCAAGCCCTTCTGGCAAAATTTTTCCCATTTCTTTTGTAACTATTTTTCCTAATTCATTTTTTCTTTCTTCTAAAATCTTGGCAACTCTGTACAAATAGTGACCGCGCTTTGGAGCAGGAGTTTTGCTCCATTTTTCAAAAGCCGTACGAGCTGCTTTAACTGCTTTATCAACATCTCTCTTATCAGAGCGCGGAAAAATTGTAACTATTTCAGAGGTGTTTGCAGGATTTCTTCTCTGTAAAGTTTTTCCACTCACAGAATTAATCCATTTTCCGCTTATGTAGTTTTTAATCTTTACAGCCATTTTAATTGCTCAATTATTTCGCGATTAAAACCCTTTCAAATAAATCCTTTGTCCTTCCTATTTCTGAATGTTTTAATCGCTCAACCCCAAACATCCAAGCGAATTTCCTTCTCATTAAATCCTATATTTTTTAATTCATTAACAGTATCCTTCACCATTGGAGGCGGGCCACAGACAAAAGTGTTGAAATTTGTGTCCTTGATATATTTTGGAACTATTGCAGTTACTCTCCCTGTGTCAAACTTCCATTTTTGTGGATTCGACGGCGTACTCGCAGTTGGCCGCACAATTAAATTTTTATGCTGCGCAGCTAATTGTTCAATTTCATTTCTGAATAAATAATCATGCTCTGAATGGAATCCGTAGAGCAAATGAATTATTTTCTTAAAGTTGTCATGTAAAAGCTGTTTTATCATTCCTCTGAAAGGAGCGATTCCTGTTCCTGCTGCTATCATTAAAATATCTCTGCTAAAATCAGAAACAACAAATTTTCCATATGGGCCTATAATTTCAATCTGCGTTTTTAGAGGAAGTTTATCAAGCCATTCTGAAATTGCTCCGTTTGGAACTATCTTCACGCAATATTCTGTGTATCCTTTTTCGTAGGGCGGAGAAGAAATAGAATACGCACGCTTGACTTCTTTTCCCTCTTCTGTTTTTCGCGCTATCATTATAAATTGGCCGGCTAAAAAATTAAATCCGTCTGATTTTTTAAAATCAAGCCTGAAAAGTTTAGTATTGGGACTCAGAGGAATGTTTTTAGTTAAAATTGTTGTGAATCTTTTTGGCTCATCTGCTGGCATTTTATTTCCTGCTTTTCTTTTTAGAGGGAACTTTTATAGTTTCTTGTTCCTTTTTCCTGAACAAAAGCCAATTTTTTCCAGACTTAGCATAAGCTCCAAACATTGCTCTTAGCAAAACATAAGCTCCTTTAACTTTTTTTCCTTTAATATTAAAAATTATTTTGTTTTCTGTTTTCTCTATAACTTCAAAAGTTCCTGAGTCCCAGATTTTTACACTTCCTGCGCCATAATTTCCCTCTGGGATTGTTCCTGAAAAAGTAGCGTATTCTAAAGGATGGTCTTCAGTTTCAACTGCAAGCCTTTTTCCATCATCTAAAGTTAGTGGAACCCCTTTTGGAACAGCCCAGCTTTTTAGAACTCCATTAAATTCGAGACGCAAATCATAATGTAAATGAGAAGCATGGTGTTCCTGCACAACATAAATTGGGCGGTTTGCCGGAATTTTATGAGTTCTTTTAATTTGCTCGCAAAAACTTTCACTTAATTCTTCCTCTCCCTGTGGCTCAGGGGTTTTTTCAAATTTCCTTTTTTTCTTATACTCTTCTAAAGCCATTTTCTTTGAAATTTGTAAAGCTATGGGCTATGAGCATTGAGCCGTGAGCCTAGGCTCACTGCTCTTTATGAGGCTTTTCCCAGTTAACATAAACTTCGCCTGTTTCAAGATTTGTAACTTTTATAACTTGCGGCGGACAACTCTGAGCTGCGAATTTAATTTGCTGCAATCTTTCTTCATCAACATCAAGCTCTTTCACTTGCAATCCAGATTTTGGAGTGTGC
>JBBIPJ010000053.1:0-5507 GCA_037442905.1 archaeon | reverse complement strand
TGGAACTCCGATGTCGGCTCGGCTCATCCTGGCTCTGCAGCAGCCGCTTAGGCGCCATCCAATTTTTAACGGAAATTAGGTATGATCGGCTGGCGCTCATGGGACTACATTAGGGATTGCTCGTTTCTTTGAAATTATTGAACTCGCAATCCCTAAATAGGCCTAGCAATTTTCTCTTTTGCAGAAAAATTGCGCGCGAAATAAAAATTTGCAGAAAGAGTCTTTGCAAAAAGGCTCGGCGGACTGTAAGGAGCCAAGGGTACGGGTGTTCACCGGTTAAAGGGCCTCGTGAGCTTGGTTTAGATTTGGTGAAGTAAATTAAGGGATGCGGTTATTCGGTGTGCGGGATGCGGTAATGTAACGACCGCAAACCGCAAGACTTCACAAATTATATGACGCAAACCGCAAACCTTCACATATTTCCCAAAGAACAAAACGTCGCGAGACAGTTCAGCATATACCTTCTGGAAGTGCATAGTTCTCTGAGAGGAAAGGGCTCTTAGTACGAGAGGAACAGAGCGCTGCAGCCTCTGGTCTACCGGTTGTCTTACAAGGCATTGCCGGGCAGCCACGCTGTGAGGGATAAGGGCTGAATGCATTTTGGTGCGAGAAAAAATTGGGTAAATAGTATATAGTAAATGGTAAATCGTACGATATACCATATACCATTTACGATTTACCCCTTTCTCAACCGAGCAGACCTAAGCCCGAAACCCTCCTCGAAAATAGAGAGCTGGGCTCTTATAAAACATGAGGTTGATAGGGCAGCGGTGTACGCACAAAGCCAAAAGCGATGTGTTCAGCCGGCTGCTACTAATCGCCCATTAACCCAGGCTTAAAGCTTTGCAGGACCGCTTATTTACTTATTTTTTAGATACAATAGAAACACTTAAATAGGATTTTAATAGCCGCTATTTTCCTCAAAAGGAGGTTTGTAATGGCGCGTTTAGTACTTGATAAATTCGGAGCGTTTGTTGGAAAGAAAGGGGAAAGATTTGTTGTAAAACAAGAAAGTAATAAGGAAGAAATTTCTTCAGACAGGTTATCACAGATTTTAGTATTAAGCGGAGCTTCTTTTTCCTCCAGCGCTGTAAAATTAGCAATTGAAAATGATATAGATGTTGTTTTTGTTAAAAGAAACGGAACTCCGTATGCACGAATATATCCATGTAAATTGGGCGGAACAACCTTAACAAGAAGAGAGCAATCGATTGCATGTTTTTCTGAAAATGGAGTTACTCTTGCCAAGTCATTTATTAAGGCAAAATTGTTAAATCAAATATATTTTCTTGAATCATTAGCTAAGAGCAGAGAAACTAATTTTGATAATGAATGCAGACATATAATGAGTTTTGCAAAGAAAATCGACGAGCTTGAATCCAATAATTTAGATCGCATCAAGGATAAAATTTTTGGCCTTGAAGGCGAAGCAACTAAGATATACTATTCGTGCATTTCTAAAATAATCCCAGAACCTTTCAATTTTTCAGAGAGAACTCGAAATCCTCCAAAAGATAAGTTTAATGCTATGTTGAGCTATGGTTATGGAGTATTATATTCTGAAATTGAAAAAGCATGTATAATCGCCGGACTTGACCCTTATTTAGGTTTTCTGCATACAGATAGGTACAACAAGCCTTCATTGGTTTTGGATTTAATTGAGCAATTTAGGCAGGTAATAGTTGACCGCACAGTTATTACTGCAACATCTCAACGACAATTTTCTGATAGCGATTTCTCAATTGGCGAGAATGAGGTTCTTTTGAATGAAAAGGGCCGTCAAAAGTTAATTGAACTAATTTACACCAGGCTTGATACGATTATTACTTATAAAGGAAAGAAAAGAAGTTTTTCAGAAATAATTATTAAACAGGCAAGAAGTATTGCTAAATTTTTGCTTGGTGAAAATAAAAAATATACTCCCTTTATTTATAGGTGGTGACGATGCTATTCTATGTAATTTATGATATTTCTTCAAACTCTATGCGAACAAAGATTTCAGAAAAGTGCAAAGACTATGGACTGGAACGGGTACAGAAGAGTGCATTTTTAGGTGAATTGACTTTTAATGAAGCAGAAATGCTTTCTATTGACTTTAAAGAAATAGTTAAAAGCGAAGAGTTATTTTCAGATTCTGATGCTATTTTTATTATTCCAGCCTGCAGTGAATGCTTTGAGAAAAGAATACTTATCGGTGAAGTTGACGAATCATTTCTTGAAAAACAGACGGTTTATATTATAAAATGAATTTAGAAGGAGTTATCTCAGCATCGGATATAATTAACTACACTTATTGTCCTAGAATAATTTATTTTGATTATGTTTTAAAAAGCAGGCAAAGGCAAACTTCAAAGACAAAAGAAGCAAGAGCAGGGCATATTTCTTATTCTAAACAATCTATTAGAAACAAAATAGTTAAAAAGCAGCCAAAATTGCCGCGCAAATATAATGTGCATCTTTTTTCTGAAAAATATAATTTGCAGGCGGTTATTGATTGCTTATTTTTAAATGGAACTGAAGCATATCCCATGGACTTTAAGCAAAGTTTTGCTCCACGCGCAGTTTATTTGACACAAAAATATCAGTTAGCTGCGCATGCTTTGTTATTAAAAGAGCGGGGTTATGTTGTACAATATGCTTATTTAAAGTACCTGCGCGACGGCATTGTTAAGAAAGTTTGGATAAAGGAAGCTCATATAGAAAATGTTTTAAAGTCCTTGGAGCTAATAAAAAGGGTAGTGGGAGAAGAATATTTTCCAAGGCCAACTCCATATAAAAAACGCTGCGTGGATTGTTGCTTTTGGAAGATATGCAGGAGGGTTTGAATTATGGTAACTACTGCTTTGAAACTAAAAATGTATTTTGATAGCCCAGAAGATAAGGATGAAATGAATCGTTATTTTGATGAATATGCAAAAGTAGCTACTTTTGCAGCCAAAAAGATATTACACCTAAGGGGTCTGTATGTTAATCTTCCGCGCAAAAAAGTAGGCGATAAGTGGGAACCAGAAATTATCGATTTATGCTCTTCTTGTAGTACTAAAAAGCCTCTAATAAAAGAAGACAAAAAAACGAAAGAAAGATACTGCCTTGAGTGTTTTTCTGAAGAGGGCTTATCAGACTTATTCATAAGAAAAAAACTTCTTTCGACTAAAAGAGGTTATAGAGGCAAACCACCGCGTAAGGTCGACCCGAGTTTAAATGTTAGGAATGCAGGAAAAATTGCAGATACACATTATCACCATGCAGTTAAAGATGCAATCGAAACAATAAAAGCTGGCAAAGAACAGCTCTTAAAACGAACAAGATTTTTAAGAAGAGATGAAAAACGCCTAAGGAAATTTAAAGAGATATTAGAAAGTGAAGAGAAGCGATATCAGCTACCTTTGAAAGGCGGTCAAAGAACCCCCAGATATATTCACATAGAAGATAAGGATATACCACTACGCGGCTGGACAATGAACAATGTTAAAAGCAAAATAAAGATCTTGGAAAGAAATACAAATAGAGCTAGAGAGAGCCTCGAACGCCCCTCATTAATAAAATTCAGAGGGAAGAAAGTGTCTTTAGACAAAAATTTAAAATTTGACCTATCGAATTGCAGAGTTAAAATACCTCTTTGGAAATCAAAAGAATATGGTTTCAGTGGTACTAATGTCGTTAATCCTCATGGTCAAAAATTCTTTAGAGAAAAGCTTTCCAAAATAAAAGAAGGAAACTATGGCGTTCTAATCAGAAAGTTGAAAAAGAATGTTAGTGAGCCAGCTGCAGAAAATTATGATTTTTATTTGCAGTATCCTATTGATGAAGAAGTACAACTTAGAGAAGTTAAAAACATTATGGGTGTTGACATAGGTTTGAACAAGTTAGCCGCTGTTGCAATTTTTAATCCAGCTAATGCAAAACCATTTTTTGTTAGAATACTAAAAGATGAGGCACAATATATGCGGATAAAGAGAAGAAAGCAAATGTACTTTCTTAGGGGCAAGCATAACAAAAGGCAGAAGATTAAGCGTATCCGGCCCATAGAACCAGTAATTAAGCAATATTACCACAGAATTTCTAAACAAATCGTTAAGTGGGCAATTGAAAAAAATGCGTCAATAGTTATGGAAAAATTAGAAGACTTAAAGAAAAAAGCTAAAGCAAGGCAAAGAAAAGAAGAACGCTATAAACTCTCTTTGTTTGTTTATAAAACGATAAGGGATTTGATAGAATATAAAGCAAAAATAAATGGCATACCAATTATTTTTGTCCAACCAGAAGGAACGAGTTATACTTGTTGCAAATGTGGTTCATTCAATACACAAAGACCGGCACAAGCCATTTTTAAGTGCAATGATTGTGGCATACAATTGAATGCAGACTATAACGCCGCTTGCAACATTGCAAGGAAAGCTTTAAATAATCCTGAAATAATTAAACAACCACAAGCAGTTCATGCTTAGCCGTATCCAATTATAAAAATTGGATATTAGTTAGGTATATGCCGAGTCGCTATATGCTTCTTGGTGAACCCTCGAAAGAGGGCAAAGGGCGGCGTTGCACCGCAATAGTGGTTCTACAAGGTATAAGTTAGTTTAGGCTGGCTTATATCGACGAACCAATCTTTTGTCTTGGTTAAAAACCCTCTGCGTTATAATCACGCAAATAAACTAAAATTTTCTTGACTCTGCATTTTTCCAACTTACCTAAATTTCAGTGCCCAAAACCGATATGCATCATATCCAGTTGCAGAGGGCGAATTTACAAGATAAGGAATGCAACATGAAAGCATCCGAACAGGCACTAGCCCTTTTGAAAAAGCATTTGCCGGATTATTTTGATTCAGAATACTGCAGGCGCATTCTGGAGCTTGTTGAAAAAAATGTGAGCGAGGCGCAATGGTACAATGTTCTTGATGCCATAAAAGTAAGAATTGATCGGGCAAAAGAGTTTGAAAAAGAAAATTTGCATCCGGAATACAAAGAACTGGGCGAGGAAATGTTTAAATTTTTCTCTCTTGCAGACTTTCTGTTTTATGTTTTTTTCATAAAACAAAGCAGCGGAAAAATACCCGACGAAAAGCAGAGAGCCGGCTTTTTCGAAAGGGGTGAAATTCCAATTGAGATAATTGAACTTAATGTGCGGCTCAAAACATATAGTGCAATAAGATATTGCCTTTATATAAAGAGGTCCAAGATTTATAGCGAGCAACTTTCTGCTGCTGCAAAGAAAGCTCTTGTTGCGCTGGAAAACTTGCACGCTGATGAAGAGGTGAGCGAGAGCTATAAAGATGGCTTAAGACAATATGAAGTGCAGCGCATTCTTGATGAGTTGGAAAAAGCGCGCCGACAGCGCAAAAAAGTCATTAAAAGAGGCGAAAATGTTTCAGATTACCTTGTCCCTTAAATTTTCTTCAAAACATATATTTCGCGCTTAACAATCTGCATTTGTTCCCCTTCCACCAGCGGCGCCTTTATTTCAAACCCAATCTGATTTGCAATTTTTTTAATATCCACTCTTAC
>JBBIPJ010000052.1:1399-5516 GCA_037442905.1 archaeon | reverse complement strand
TTTCCCTTCAACTCCTCAAATGCATCGCGTGGCTTATACCAAATTTTTGGCAGCAGCCTCAGGTAAACCATAAATCTGCCTAATTGTCTGCTATTTAAATTACTTGCGCTATACTTTAAACAATGTTCTGAAAACGAATATTAAAAGCAATCCTATAACAATAACCAAAATCGCCAGCATAACAATTGAAATGATATCCTGCGCCTTTTTGTTTTTTAAAATTTTTAAGCTCATGTGGTTAATTGGAAGCTTCCAAACAATAAAATTCCAAATACCAATGCAAATACATAAACCAGCAGGCTCGCAATTAAATTCATGCCAATTGTATAGTTTTTGTAAATATCGTCCTTTCCATTCATCACTCCGTTTATCATAATTGAAAGTAAAACTGTAACTTCAATCATATAAACTCCAACAATAATTTGCATGTGTTCAGCAGGAACAATAGTTGCAACATTAAACATAGAGCTCTTAAACAAATTTGTTGCACTCCCAATACTAACATCTTTTGGCAATTGTATAATCTCAACGCGCCTTCCAAGCTCTGTTAAGATTTTGAACAACAAAACATCCAGAGCAACTATAACTCCAGCAATAAAGCTTGTTAAAAACTGCGCCTGGAATTTCATGCTTGTGACTGTTTTTCCAACTGAACTCTCAATATTGTTTTTAACTGTGCGCAGATTTTCCAAAAATCTGCCAATTGTTTTCATTGAAACTGCTGCTGCACCCAATCCTTTTTTAGTTGATTCAATTAAAACTTCCATAATTGTGCCAAGAGTTTTGCTCGGATAGAATCTCAAAGCCCCGTTTTCAGGGTCAAACAAAGCCTGCTCCAGAGGTATTCCAAGATTTTTCATGCCTGTTCCAACCCTGTAAAAAAATCCTCTAATCGCTCCTGCCTTAATCTCATCAGCAGAGCGCAGGATTGCACTTTCTATAGGAGTTCCCATTGAAATTCTTTCTCCAAGCTGATACAAAGCTGAATCCAACCCTGTTTCAAGCTCCTCAACCTCAGTGCGAACTTTTAGTTTTTGGTAAGAACTTCCAACTGTATAAATTATGATTGCTGCAGAGGCTCCAACTATTATTGATACTGATTGCAAAACCCTTGTAAGATTAAATCCAACTTGAGCAGGCGGATTTAGAAACATAAGAATTCCTGGAACAGAAATTAAAACAAATGCAAAAATTGCAATAATGGAAAGGGGAATCTGATGTTCTTTCCCAGATTTTGTTGTAATCATAAGATGCCCGGGCTCTGGCAATCCTGGATAGCCCTCAATATCAGGCCTTGAAAATCCTCCAGGCCTCTTGCTTAAAACAATTTTTAGCATAACATAAATTATAACTGGAAGCAAAAAATTGTAAGTTATAATCAATGCATTTACACTCAATCCGCGCGCCATTAAAGTTGTTATAACAGGAGCAATTACAAGTCCCATAACAGGCAGAACAATTCCCAGCATATAGAGAACAATAATTGGCAATCTTAATCCTCGCGCAAAATTCTGCATCATATCTAAATTTCCGCGCAGCATAACTCTGGAAGCCTCATCCAGAGTTTTTATTCTTTCTTTTTCATCCGCAATTTTCATAGAATTCCTTATCAGTTCAATTGAAGTTGCAAAATTCTGATTTTTTGGCTGCCATTTTGCAGCATACTCCGCAAGTGCCTGGTCCATGCTCAAGTAAGTTCCATTTTCCAAATCCCATATAAGTTTTCTTAAATCCCTTCCAAGAGGCCCTGGAAGATGCGCAGCAGTAAATCTTACTGCACCCTCCAAAGTTGGAGAGGTTCGCATGTAAATAACCATATAAGTAACAGCAAGGGGCATTGAATTCAGAACTTCCACAGTTGCAACACTCTGCAAATATGCTGGGTATTTCTGAATTCCAAAAAGTGCTAGCACTCCAAGAATCATTCCAAGCAGAGCAAACTGGAATCCTAAAAGAAAAAATAAAATTGCGCTCAGAAAAAGAAAAAGCACAAATGCAAAAATACCAAAACTTATTACCTCTGCTGGCCTTATTACTAATCCAGTATAATAAAGAATTTCATTTAATTTTTCCTCATCCTCTTTTCTAATCCCAACTTTTAAAACTCCTCCAGAAAATCTGCAGGCTTTTTCAAAAAGAGTTTTCGGCTTTTCAGCAGCAAAATATTCTTCTTCAAATTCTTTGAACTCTTTTGTGACAAATTGCAATTCTGTCGGCGCAAGTGGTTTTTTCCTCTGTTCAACTCCGTATTTTTCAATTATCTTTTGCAGTTCCTCGTGCTCTTTAAGAACAGGAATTTCCTCTTTTTTCTTTTTATTAGTCATAAACCGAGCTAGGCTTCAAGTGTATTTAATTATTTTCTGTGGCTGCAAACTGTAAAAGTTAATGTGCTACAGGTTTTCCTCTAATTTCAGTTTTCGCCCACTCCAACCACTTTTTGAAAATTTCCTTTGAATCAAAGCCGCCAACTTCTCTATTTACTCTGTCCGCAATTAAGTGAAATGCATCGCTTGCTTTTCCAACAAATGGAGCTTCCAGAATTTCTTTGTTTTTTGATTGAGCAGAGAGATCAACAATTGCCTGCTTAATATCCGCGCGCAATTTTATGTTATCAAAAATTGCATGCCAGTCCCCTGCCCATTCCTTAACCTTGCTCCCAATCGCCATTAGAACCTCTGAATTCCCATCAAGAAAATCTTTTGTCGGCTCAAGCGCATCTTTTTTCGCATCGTACTTCATTAATTCAATAAAACCGCCCTCTTTCAGAGGGTCCTTTTGCCATTTTTTTCCAATCTCAGTTATTGTGACAACTCTTCTATATCTGTGCAATCCATCTGCACTTCTTATTGGAGCTGGCATAACTAAAAGGTCTGTTGCTTTGAAAGAGGTTGTTGGCACTCCCAAATCATTCACAACCCTGTCCCAGACTCCATATGGATCATCCCCATGAATAGTTCCTGCAACAACATTTGAAAGCGCTCCAACTCTCATTGCCTCGTACAATGCCTTTGCCTCGTGCGAGCGAACCTCTCCAATTATCAAACAGGAATCTCCCAATCTCAGAGCAGTTCTTATCCCCTCATCTGCTGGCAACTCTGATTCCAATCTTGTAATTACAGATTGAACTTTTAAAGACAAAACATTGTATCCGAGTTTTCTATATTCATCTATCGGAAGCTCTAAAGTATCCTCTACTGCAATTATTCTAAACTTTCGCATAATTTCAACAATTGTTGCACTCAAAAGCGAAGTTTTTCCAGAAGAGCGCGGGCCTGCGTACAAAATTGCCCTTCCCCCATCAATAACAAACCAGATCAATCCTGCTGCCATCGGGGACATCATTTTTTCATTTATGAATAAAGGAAAAGTCCATGGTTCTGATCTGTGTCTTCTAAAAGCAAATGCCAATCCCTGCGGGGACAAGCTCCTTGTGATAACACAAACTCTTGCTCTTCCCTCTGGAGTTATTGCAGATGTATCAAGAACAGGCTCTGCCTCATCCAGAGGCCTTCCACTCTCTAGTCTAAATCGCGCAGCCATTGATTCTGCATCCTCTTTTGTAGGAAGTAAATTAGTTGTACACTCTTCAAAATCTGAATGCAAAATTCTAATTGGATGCTCTCCAATTGGAGCATTAATATAAATATCTTGAATTTTCGGGTCTGCAAGCAAAATCTCCATAATTCCAAGTCCTGTTGTGTATCTTGTTAGAATTTGTGCAAGTTTTACAACTTGGTCATGCTTTAACTGAATTCCTTGCTCATTCGCAACTGTTGCAATTAAATCTGCTCCAACTCTCTGGAAATAATCTCTGGTCTGTTCTGTAAAAGCAGTTGTTGTTGGCTTGTATCCGAGCATAATTCTCCTTGTCATTCCCAGAGCCATATAAGCATCCTCAGGAAGCTTGAACTCAGGAGGAATAACATGATAGTAATTCTCTGTCTGGTTTTTTATTCTGTAAATCTCAACTTCAATATCCCCTACCAATGTATAACTGTCCAAAAGCTCGGAATCCGCAGGAGGCTTTAGCATGTATCTTGTTAAAGTAAAATTCGGCCGAATTGTTGGAGAAAAAATTTCTCCATAAACTATTCTGTCCCCGGGGCGCAGGCGGTTT
>JBBIPJ010000052.1:0-1377 GCA_037442905.1 archaeon | reverse complement strand
TTTGTTCAAGATATTTTTTAATTGTAAATAGAACTTGTTTAACATACTGCACATAGCATTCCTTCATTTTTGGAAATTGCAGTGCAGCAACTTTGCCCTCAAAATCGCTCAGCTCATCCAATAGAGCAAAATACCCTTCAATAGGGTCCTTTCTGATTTTATTTACAAGCAAATCCTCTACAAACTTGAAATGCTCGGGAAAATACTGCGAGCATTCCGCTCCTGTTAAACTTGGATTTGCCAGAATATTTTCCTCTTTGATTAAAATTTCCAAAACCTGTGCAATCTCGGCAAGCAGATTTGTCTGCTGTTCATCATATTCATACTCATACGCTTCTGCGATAATTATTCTGCTGACATCCTTTACTTGTGTTATTGCATCCACAACCCTTGCCATTGTTTCAGGGTCATCCTCTAGGCTAGGGGAATATGGGCATCCAAGCCAGTTAAATCTGATAACAGTTGCATCCCCTTCTTTCAGAACTTCATACCCGCATGCTTCAACCACAGCCGATCACCACTTTTTCTGCTGTATAATCGGCTGGCGCTTATTAGCCAGCATTCGCTTCGCGAAGCTGGCTGTACTTCTGCTTCTGTAAATGCCAGCCTTGATTTATTTTTTGTTTAATAAACAGCGGGTTAAATACTTTTACTTAAACTTATAAAAAGGCTTATTAATCATACCACTCTAATTCCAATTCATGGAAGCCCAATCACCTCAGGCAGTTATGCAGGATATTATGTGGAGACTTACCAGTTTAGAGACAAAAATAAAGTTGAATGAGCAAAATTTTTTTAATTTGCAGGAGCGCATGCAGTTATTGAATAAAAATTTTCTTGATTTGAAAAAAGAGATAAGGGACAGGGTTGATAACATAACAGATGAAATCCATGATTTGGAAAAAAGGATTGATTCTCTGCGCGAAAAATTTTCGCAGGCCCCAAAAGCCTCGGATGTTGAGCAGATAAAAAAATTCCATCAAACAATTAATGTTTTCAAGCCTGATATGAGCGCAGATGAGGCAAAAAATATACTTGATGATGTACTACAGAGGCTTGAGAAGTAAATTAAGGTATGCGGTAATGCGGGTCGCATGTCTATAAATGCCGCTTGCGATTATGCGGAAATGCGGTAAATAAAAATCCCAGCCCCCCAGCCCCGAAACACCGCAGCCCCTTAAAAAATTTCAAAGAATAAAATGGTTCGAAAGCATAGCTTTCTCCCATTTCCCTCCATAAAGTAGGTGAAGAAATGGTTTCATTATTTGGAAAAAAGAAAAAACCAGAGGAGGAAGCTCCCCCTGAGCCAGCATATGAGGAAGAGGCTGGAATAAAAGAGCAGGTAGGCTATCCTCCAGAGGAGGGATATGAGGAGCC
>JBBIPJ010000051.1:0-5556 GCA_037442905.1 archaeon | reverse complement strand
CAAATATAAAGGTAAACGGAGCGAATTTGCTTGCCCAAAAAATAGGGAACAAGTATTTCTTCATTTCAAGCTTTGCTCCAAAAGTTACAGAGGACATAGCTCCTTTAGTCGGATTATCACTGCTGGAAAAATTCTCAAATAACGCAATTTTTATTGATGCACACAACTCATTTTCAAAAGAGGAGGGGGAAATTGAGGCAATTGGCTTGGGGGATAAAAGAATCACAAACTTAACTTCTGCTATTAATCTTGCAAAGAAAAAATTGGACAAAGAAAAACAGCACAAATTTAAGATTTCGTTTGCAAGTTCTGAAAAGGACTTCTTGAATTATGGAATAAAAAGCATAAGCTTGGTTGCTTTTGAAATCTCAAATCAAAAGGCAGCAATTGTTGTTCTGGATACAAACAATCTTGTTCCGGAATTCAGAAGTAATATAATAAAAAAATTAAAATCACCCGGTTTCAATGTTGCAGAAATTGTAACCACTGACACGCATCTGGGTGATTTTGTTGTAAAAATGTACGGACAGATTGGAAAGCACGGCGCTGAAATTTTAGAGTCAGAAATTTTCACTCTTGCAAAAAGAGCGCTTTCTACTCTGGAAGTTGCAAAAGCAAGCTATTCATTCTCAGAAATTGAAACAAAAGTTTTTGGCGAAAAAACTTTCCACCAGTTAATAGCAACTGCGCACTCTTTAATTCCATTTGCCAAATTTTTAGGAGTTTCCCTTTTCATCGCATTTTTATTCGCAGCCTATGTAGTCCTACAATTGCAAATATAAAGAAATAAATAGGCATTAATCCCACCCACATACCACTATGAGATTTACCCCGCAAAATTTCAAGGAAATAGCAGAGCTTGTTTTAAGTAATGAGCGCTATAATGTATATGACTTAAAACTGGAACATTTAACAGTCTCACTCACAGAACTACACCCAGGAAAAGAAACCAGGGGGCATAAACACGAAGGGATTGATGAAGTCTATATATGCTTAGAAGGAAATGGAGAGATGGAAGTTGATGCAGAGCGCTTTAAATTTGAAAAAGGCGACATTATTACTATTCCGCTTGGAGCATTTCATCGCGTTTACAATAACTCAAAAAAAGAGCTGAAATTTTTGGCTGTTTTTGAAAAGTATGAGCGCCCAAAATAAGCTATTGAAAAGGCTTATAAAACATTCGTACTTAAGAATTTTTGATAACCATGGAATTCCCCTGGAGAAAGAAAAAGGATGAATTCTCAGAAGAAGAGCTTTTGGAGGAGATAAAAAAAGAAACTACAGAGCTCAGTGCTTTGCCTCCTGCAGAAGTTAAACCTCCAATGCCTCCTCCAACAATTCAGAAACCAGTTGCCCATATGCCAATGCCTTCCACTCCTTCAAAACCACAATTGCCTCCTCCGCCCCCAATTCCTGGAATGCCACAAATAGTAGAAAAACCCACACTTTCTACACAAGAAGTTGCAAAGCTTCCGCTTTTTATGAAAGTCGAGGAATATGACAGGATTGTTTCAGATTTACACACTTTAGTCAGCTCCCTTGAAAAAATGGAGGAAATTTTATTCAATCTTTCAAACATAGAAGAAAGCCAGCGCAAAGAAACGCAGAGGTGGAAGGAACAACTAGATATTACTCGGGATTTATTAACTAAATTAGTTGCGCATATGCCCGAAACAGGCAGATTAAAAACAATTGTTGAGGAAAGGAAAAAAACACAGCAGAAAGAAAAGATTAAATCAGAAATTTCTGATTTGCAAAAAGATTTAAAAAAAGTTTCTGTTTCCAAACCAACAGAAAAATTGCACTCTGAAATTCAGGATTTGCGCTCAAACATATCTGGAATACAATCTGAAATGAGGGCTTTGCACGAGGAACTTAAAAATTTAGCAGAGATTGCAAAACAAAAAACAGCTGAAGAAAAAAAGATTCCCTCATACCATGATTTTCCGCGGCCAACATACCAAAAGACAGAAACTAAAAAGCCCTGGTAGCTAGAATTTTAACTTTTCTCCAATTCTAAACAGATGCCCTGTTCCCTCAGGAAGCTCAAGGGCATACCTAACAGGCTTTTTTGGTTTTATAGAGAAATTAAAGGGCATCACTCTACACATAATTTCAACAACTCTTTTATTTTTATCAATAAAAACAAAATCAATCGGCCTTAAAACCAAAAAGGTATGAAAACCCCATCTTCTCTCTTGTGAGAATTCAAATAGGAGCGGATATATTTTTGTTTCTAAAATCAATCCTGTTATTTTTCTGCTGAGCCTTTTTGCTCTCTCAGCCTCAATATTGCACATCTTTCCTTTTATTCTGATTTTTTTAACCATATTTAGCGTAGCGAAATTTTAAAGCAGAACTTTTAATAAGCTCCGGATTAAATAGCTTATTCTATGCATAAGCACCACAAACATTCAATATTTATTATTATAGCCGGTTTAATTGCAGCTTTTATATTATTCCGCTTTGTCGGAACCACAAATCTTACTGAAGTTTTCTTACGTTCAAACAAAAGATTAATTTTTTTCGCAATTCTTTTGCAAATTCCACTGCTCTTTTTCTGGAATTTAAAATGGAAACTTGTTTTTAATTTTGTGAAGCAAAAAGTCAGCTTTTGGAAATTGTGGCTTATTTTGCTAATAGGAAACTTTGGCGATACAATTTCCCCTGGCTCAAGAATTGGCGGAGAGCCCCTTCGCGTCCTTTACTTGCAGAAATTGGGATACAAACCAGACATAAGCCTGACAACAATTTTGCTTGAGCGCGTTTACAATCTGATTGTATTTTTGTTTTTCGCGCTTTTTTCATTTGCTTTCGCATTTATTGAATTAAGCCTCCCAATCTGGCTTTTAATCATAATGGCAGGCGCGTTTTTTGTTGTTTTACTATTATCCTATTTGCTCTTTCATGCCTTTTACCACGAAAAGCGCGGGATAAAATTCATGATGCGTGTTGTTTCAAAAGTGCTCCCCCTTTTTTACAAAATAAGGCACACAAGATTACACAAAGAATATAAAACATATGGCAAGTTTTACAATCACATACTTGGGATAATCAAGCACTTTTTTGATGAGGTTGTTGTTTTAAGCAAAAACAAACTTTTATGGGCTGAGGGGGTTTTTCTTTCCTTTGCATACTGGTTTACATTTTATCTGCAGGCGTGGATTTTATTCAAGGCTGTTAATATAAGCGTGCCTTTTTACTTTATAATTGTAATAATAACTCTTACAGACCTGGTGGGATTTCTAACTTTTATTCCAAGCGGCGCAGGGGTTGTTGAAATTTTAATGGTGGTTTTTGCAACATCAATTGGAATTCCAGTAGCAGGCGCTGCTGCGGCAACCCTTCTTAGTAGAGGAATATACTATATTTTCAGCCTTACAAGCGGATATTTGTCAATGCTTTATTTCTCTGAAAAGTAAGAGCCTCGGAAGGGATTTGAACCCCCAACCTACAGTTTACGAAACTGTCACTCTAACCAAGTTGAGCTACCGAGGCTGTTTAAAGTTTGGCAAGCTCGCAATTTGCCTGCGGCAAATTGAGGCAACCTGAATAAACTGCTGCAAGTATTATAGAGTTAACAAACTTTTATAAGCACCTTTCTTCGCACTTTATTTATGAGCCTTGAGTTTAACCAGATTAATTTAGAATCAAAAAAGTTTAACAAAAGAAATAGGATTCTAATAGCTATTCTAATTTTCATTTTACTTTTTCTTTTGCATAGAATTACAATTCTTGAAAAAAATTCTGCCCAATCAAATTATTCTAGGAAGCCTGCTTCTTTTATTTCTGGCGGAGAATTTTCCTATTCCAAAGAGCAAACTTCTGCAAAGGAAACAGCAAACGAAATTCTTTATTCAGAAGAAATAAAAGATAGTGGAGAATTTTCAATAACAGATTTTTTATTTAATAAAAAACAGAATACCGAGAAAATTCCTGATAGATTAATTCTCAATGGCACTCCGCAGAATTTAATCTTAATTGTAATAGACGGCGCAGGTGTTAGCTATTTTTCAGATGAAACAACTCCGAATATTTTATCACTTTCAAATTATGGCTTTTTCACAACGAATATGCAAGTAAAAGTCCCAAGCACAACAGAAAGCCATGCAATAATTTTTACAGGAATTTATAATGAAAGCTATGATTGGACTTCCTACTTAAACTTGATTGAACAAAATAAAACAATATTTGACTCTGCAAAATTTTCCAACTATACTCTGTTTGCAATTATGGGAAAGGGGGATTCTCCAGAATTAATCAGCAAAATGGATGCTGCATTGTTTGATGCCGATAACAATTTTTTTAATTTAAAATCAAATTTAAACTTAACTGCTGAACTCTTTCCTTCCTTAACAGAAACTTTTTCCCTTGCAAATAATCTCTCTTCTTATAAAAATCGCCCAGACTTATACGCAGCTTACAATGACTGGATAAAGGATTCAGTAAAATCTGCAATTAAAACACTTGCCCAAACAGATGAAAAATTTATTCTTGTTGTAAATTTTCCAGCTGTGGATGAAGGTGGGCATGAAAATTTTGATTCTTACTATTTGCAAACTTTAAAGGAAACCGATTCTGATATAAAAGAAATTTTTGATACTTTATTAGAAACAAACCTTCTGAACAAAACTGCTCTGATAATAACAGCTGATCACGGAATGCAGAAAACAAAATATGGCAGAGGTGCGCATGCAGACATTTACAATGACTTAACACTGAAAGTTCCGTTTCTTTTGATTTCCCCGCAAATAAATTTGCGCAATTCAGAAAGCCTTTATTTTAATGATGATATCTCTCCGACTATTCTGAAACTCCTAAATCTCCCCCAAAATCAAGGTATAACTGGCTATGTTATTGGCGAAATTTTTTCAAATGAAACTTTTATTGATGTTGGGATTTTAAATCTCACTTACAATTCTGTTTCAATAAATATAACAGTTCAAAATTTTGCAAATTTAAGTGTTGAGGATGAGCTCTGTTTAAATGTAACTGCCAGAACTGAATATGCAGTTGCCTGTGCAAATCTAACTCTAAGCCCAAAAGAGAAAAAAATTGTCTTGTTCAAGTTTCCTTTTTCCCAGAGCGGAATTTATAAAATAAGCAGCTTTTTGGCGCGCTCTGACTCAAATTTCCGCAATGATATCCTTGAGATAAAAGCAAAAATCCCCCCAGTCCATGATTTAGGAATTGAGGAAATCTATATTGAAAAGGACTCTGCGAATCAACAAAAAATCAAGGTAAAAGTGCGCGTTTTGAACTATGGAGATTACGCAGAAGACAAGCTGGCGCTTTCTATTAAAATTCACCCAGAAACCAGAAATTATGGCCCATATAGTGATGAAATTAAAATCTCAAAAACAGTTTCAAGCACATGGACTTTAAACCAGACAGGATTATTTCAAATAGAGGCTAAAATAACAGGCTATGATAATTTTGGCTTGGATGCAGAGCAAGAGAATAATATAAAAAGCACTTATGTGCACATTAGTTAGTGGTTGGTGGTGAGTGGTGCGAATAAATGGTTATGGGTTATGGGTAATGAGTTATGAGTTC